>CAZNLI010000015.1:0-34458 GCA_964574125.1 uncultured Methanoregula sp. | reverse complement strand
TCTACCGGAGGAGAAAGGCTTTCACCGAACCGGCGGGAAATGGTAAAACCGGTCCGAAGACCGGCCTGTGAACATCCTGCCTGTACTGGATGCCCTGCAAGGGCCGCGTGGCATCCGGTACCATGGCCGGAAAAGCAGGGATTTGCGGTTCGTTTTGCCAGGAACATCAAAAAAAATCAGGTCCGGGACAAGTGCCGGAGTATTGATAGTTCCAGGGATTCCGGAATTCCCGTCCTGCATTGAATCGGTCCCGGCCCGCGATCATTCCGGTGCGCACGCATCCTCGTTCCCTTCCGGATTCAGGTGTCTCCCGATATGCCGGAAGAATTTCCAGTGCAGCAGCAGGTGGAGGATGAGGAGTGCGGCAAAGACAAGGCTCGAATTGTTGTGCATCGTTACCCACTGGTTCCGGGCGATGCCAAGGTACGTCTCCCACCCGCTCCCCCTCCCGCCGCCGGACGGGAGGACGAAATACAGGACGAGCCCCGAGACAAGGGACGGGATGAACGTGACAAGACAGGCGATGTCGGCGAGTGTATTGATGGTGATGCGTTTCATGCAGGGGGCCTCAGCCACGATATTCCCGCAGAAATTATTTAACGGTTGGTTCCGTGCCAGTATCCACAGCCTGAAAAAAGAAAAACGACCGCCGGAGCCCTTTCAGCACCGGTCGCACTTGTACCGGGTATCGAGCTGCGGCTTTCTCATATCGCCGGTAACTTCCTTCTTCCCGCCCCGGACGAACCACCGGCCGCAGGCCGAGCACTTCTTGGGCCGGATACGGTCGGAGAACTTCATCGGGATCTCGAGCATGAATGAAGTCTTCGTCCACTCCTCGGCCGGTTTATCGGCATTCTCCCCGTACACGTTGATGAAGTCCATGATCTGCTGCGGGGCGGCGCCGAGATCCGCGAACTGCCGGAAGACGAAATAGTTGAAGATAAGCCACGAGAGATCGGAGCGCTCGATGATCCCTTCGAGTTCCCCGAACGACTCCTCGAACTCTTCGAGCGGGCAGCCGCACAGGGGACACTTCCCGCTCACAAGCTCGTCGAGGAAGACCTCCTCGTGGCAGCCGGGGCAGGTCGTGTGCGGCGCGTGCATGCGTGACGTCATGGATACTCCCTAAAGGTCGTGTCGGGTATAGAATATTACCGTTTGTTCACGCCCGGCGTAAAAAGTGCCGGGCTTTCATTCGTTTTTCCTGTTCATCTAAGATTGACCGGGTGGCACTTATACATATCACCCGTACTACAGCGGCCTTGCGGCGGGAATTCGCCGGGAGCTGGGGGGCTGTCACTCGTTTTGCTCTTCGCGTTCCATGATGAGCGTGCCGAAGATCACCTTTTCGAGGACCTGCGAGACGTACTTGATGTGCGTCGCCTTTTCGAGATCCTCGTTCCGGTGGACGTCGGCATAGATCTGGAGGCGCATGAGCGCGAACCGGAACCGGTCGAGCGAATCGTCGTCAAGGGTCATCGCCTCCCGGTAGATCGGTTCGATGAGATCGGGAAATGCCTGCGGGGACTCGAGGCACGCGATCACGCCCTTGTAGATCGCGAGGGGTTTTTCCCGGCCCGCAAGAACCCGCGCAAATTCCATGCTTACTTCCCTGCCTCTTTGACGAGGGCTTCCATGATGGCGTCAACGCTCTCCCAGGTCGGGCTGTCGCCGCGCCGGATGATGAACGGTCTTCCCTCGTCGCCGGCCTTGCGCATCTCGATGTCGAGGGGGATTGCGCCGAGGTACGGGACTTTGAGTTCGTCGGCGATCTTCTTTCCGCCGCCCTTGCCGAAGAGATCGATCTCTTCCTTGCAGTGGGGGCAGATCATTCCGCTCATGTTCTCGATGATCCCGAGCACCGGGAGCCCCAGTTTCTCGATGAACTTGACCGACTTCTTCGCGTCCAGCGTCGCGACGTCCTGCGGGGTTGTGACAATCACTGCGCCGCGGACGTTCGGGGCGAGCTGGGCGACCGTGAGCGCCTCATCGCCGGTCCCCGGCGGGAGGTCGACGACGAGGTAGTCGAGGGGTCCCCAGTTGACGTCTTCGAGGAACTGCTGGATCGCGGCCATCTTCATCGGCCCGCGCCAGATTAAGGGCGTGCTCGTGTCCGGGAGCACGAATGCGATCGAGACGACCGAGAGGTTGCCGATAACGTGGACCGGCTCGATCCGGTCCCCGTTCACCGCGAACTTCTGGTCCTCGATCCCGAGCATCTTGGGGATGTTGGGGCCGTGCATGTCGAGGTCGAGGATCCCGACATGGAACCCGTGGTTGGCAAGCGCGTAGGCAAGGTTGACCGAGACCGTGGATTTCCCGACCCCGCCCTTGCCGGAGAGGACGAGGATGACGTGCTTTACATCCATCTTTACTTTCGGCGGAAGACCTCCCGCTTTCTTTGCGTCGCCGCAGTTTGCCGCGCTCGGGCAGTCGTTGCATTCGTGGGCGCACTCTTCTTTTGCGGGCGCCTTTGCAGTGTCCTTCTTGCTCATGGTTTACCTCAAAAAACCGCTCTACGCTATAATGCTCTCATACTCTCTTTTCAGGATACCATAAAGATGTCTGGATTGCTACATGCATCAAAAACAGGATGAACCAACGGATCGTGAAATCGCCATGAAACCGCTTGCCGCAGAGCTGGATTTCTTAGAATTTCCGCCGGTGTGTGCCGGCGACGGCGGGAACCGTTCGCCGCGGATCCGGTTGCGGGGGCTCGATTCCGGGGTCGTCTCGATCGCGGTCATGGTCTTCAACCCGTTCATTAAAACCTGCTGCTCGTTTACTCCCTGGATTATCTGGAACCTGCCGGCGGGCCCGGTGATCCCGCCCGGGATTCCGGATGCCGGGAGAACGACCGACCCGGTTCCTGCCGTGCAGGGGACGAACGATTACGGGATTGTCGGGTATACCGGCCCGAAACCCCTGGCCGGAGAGACACACCGGTACCAGTTCAAAATTTACGGTCTCGATGCGGTTCTCGATCTTCCGGCAGGCGCAACGAAACACGAACTGGTCGCAGCGATGCGGGGGCATGTCCTCCAGTTTGCCGAGACTGTTGCTATCTGCACGCGGTAATATGCGGTGACACGCGGCAAAATTCCCTGAAACATTCCTGAACGCCACGCTTAATATCTTCACCGGCAGATTCACCGGAACAATGAGATCCAGGGGCGTCGCACGAAAAAGACCGGACCCGGCGATCGAATCCGCGATCCGGGCGTATACCGGAAAGCAGGAGTCGCTCCTCTCCCCGCTTGCGGCGACAAGCGCCGATGCGGTGCGCCGGCACAACCGGAAACCGGAAGATATCCGGACCCCGTACTCCCGGGATGCCGACCGGATCATCCACACCCGGGCATACACCCGGTATATCGACAAGACGCAGGTCTTCTACCTTGTCGAGAACGACCATATCACCCACCGGGTCATCCACGTCCAGCTCGTCTCCCGGATCGCCCGGACCATCGGACGGGCGCTCCGGCTCAATGAAGATCTCATCGAGGCGATTGCGCTTGGCCACGACATCGGCCACATCCCGTACGGCCACTTCGGCGAGAAATGCTTATCCGACCTCTGCGAGGAGCACGGGATCGGGAATTTTTCCCATAATGTTCAGAGCGTCCGGTTCCTCGACCGGATCGAGGACTGCGACTTAACCATGCAGGTCCTTGACGGGATCCTCTGCCACAATGGCGAGGGCGACGATCTGCGGATCGCCCCGGAGCCCTGCGGGAGCTGGGAGGAGTTCGATGAAAAGGTCGCCGCCAACAGCCGGGGCATCCGCAATACCCCGCCGGTAACACTCGAAGGATGCGTGGTCAAGTTCGCCGACACGATCGCCTATATCGGAAGGGACCTGCAGGATGCACGGGAAGTCGGGCTGCTCCCGACATCGGCGCAGATCCCGGACGAATGCAGCCGGGTGCTCGGGGATTCGAACGCGGCGATCATCAACACGCTGATCTACGACCTGCTGGAGAACAGCGACAGCACGGATACCGGGTTCGTCTCCTACAGCCCGGCGGTCGAGCACGCCCTGATTGCACTCAGGGCTTTTTCACGGGAACGGATCTACGACAACCCGAAGCTCACGCAGGAGCGGGAGAAGATCCGGGCCATGTACCGCACGCTCTTTACGACATTCCTTGCCGATATCGAGAAAGACCGCCATACCTCCCGGATCTTTACCGAATATATCGACATGCCATGGCTCTCCCCGGTGTACCGCGAAACTTCGACACCGGCCGGGCTTGTACGGGACTTCATTGCCGGCATGACCGACCGGTACTTTGCGAGGCGGTTTTCCGAGATCACGATCCCCCGCAGGATCGAAGGGAAATTTTCCTGATCTTCCGGTTCCCGGCCGTATTGGAAAATCCGGAGAAACCCTTGTTACGCCACCGGTCCGGGGAGATCAGTCGTACTTCCCTTTCAGCCCCGCCCAGCCGGTGAACCCGCAATAGAAACAGCCGTCTCCTTCGCAGTGCCGGCAGGGTTTTTTCGGGCACGCCACAAGGACGCTGCCCGTCTTGTCGCAATAGGTGCACCCGGCGCCTTCGCAGTGCTGGCAGGTTGCCGGTTCGTACTCGACTGGATTGTCAGTCATGGTATCACGTTCGTACTATCACATTCCAGCTAAGATTGTTCATGCTCCGCTCCATCAGGATACCTGTCGAGCGCATGCAGGAGATCGACAGCGGACTGGTACCGGAGCGCCGGATCCTTCTCAAGGCATTTCATAATAATTTTATCCACTGCTATCGCATCCGGGTTGATTTCCGACGGCAGGGCCGGCGTCTCCTTGAGGATCGCGTTGCCGACGCTGATGATGCTCTCGCCGGCAAAGGGCACAAAGCCGGTGACAAGCTCGTAGAACACAACGCCCAGCTGGTAAATATCAGTCCGCACGTCGGTCCTCTTCCCGTAATCGCCCGGCGAGACCTGTTCGGGTGCGGCGTACGAGAGCGAGAAGCCGGCGATGCTGCTTATCCTCGGGTCGGCCGCGAGCACCTTGCTCATCCCCCAGTCGGTGATCTTGGGCGTCATGTCGTCCATGACAAGGATGTTATGCGGCTTGATGTCCCGGTGGATGATCCCGCGGTCATGGGCATACCGGAGCGCGTCCGCGATACTGCGCACGATGCTGACGGCTTTTTCCACCGGCAGCGGTTTTGCCACGGTCTCAAGACAGCCGGGCACAAACTCCATCTCCACGAAGGGGACAGGGAGGATGTTGACTGCGGAGATCTCGACGATGTTTTTGTGGCGCAGCATCTCCCAGACCTTGATCTCGTTCAAGAAGGACTTGCCGGTCATCTCGTCAAAACTGATCGGGATCTTGACAGCGACTCTCACCCTGTCCGACGTGCGCAGCGCGGAATAGACCCAGGCAATCCCGCCCCGCCCGACCAGCCGGACCTCGGCATACCGGGTCTCGAGCTCGTGGGGGAAGTACGGGTGCAGGGTTGCGGGAGGTGTCGGCCCGGTTCCGTCATCGGTCGCCGTGCCGGGCAGCACCGTTGCCGCAGACGGCGCAACGGATGGCACCGGCAGCGGGGGCTCAGCGGTTTCTTCCTGCGGGGCCGGGCCGGGTCCCGGGGGTGGCGGGACCTGCGGGAGCGATCCCCCGGGACCGGATTCATTTGTCTTACGGCGGCGGTAAATTACAGCACCGGCAATTACGGCAAGGAAGAGCGCTGTAAGGATTACAAGAACCGCGGTTCCCGGAAGGCCGGTCCCGGTGTTCTCATCCGGCAGGACGGCTCCGACAATCCCGGTCATGTTATCCAGTGCGGAAGGTTGGGTCGTTGCCGTGACGACGGGCGTTGCAGCCGGGCCGGTCACCGGTGTTGCGTTGGAATCCATGTGATAGTATCCGGTGGGATCCATCAGCGGGAACGTATCCTTCGAGTCCTGGTTCACCGGGAGAACCGCATTCGGGTTCACACCGATCCTGATGACATAGGGAGTGTCCCCGATCCCGTCCCGGTTTGCATCGATCCCGAGGTAGTCGCTCCAGTAGTTACCCATCCTGCTGTTCCAGGCCACGCCAAGGTACGTGTATTGCAGGGGGAGATTGGTCTCATACCGGGACGTGATGCTCCTGGAGACGACATTGATCGTGTTGTCGAAATTATTGCGGGTAATCACGTTGGTGGCGGAGTACTCATCGAGGGTTAAGCCAAGGGAATTTTTAATAATGGAATTGCCCTCGATGACATTCCTGCCGGAGCTCTCCAGCGCGATGCCGGAATGTACGTTCCTGCTGATCTCGTTGTTGGAAACCGTGTTGTTATCGGCAGTATCGAGGAGGATTCCCTCTGAGCAACCCGTGACGACATTCCCCGTTATCAGGTTGCGGTCGCCCGTGACATGGATCCCTGAGAGCGTTTTTGCGTTGCGGACGGTAAACCCTGAGAAGGTACAGTCCGAAGCCGGTATCTCGACAGCATTGCCTTCCATGGCAGCCTCGATGACCGGCAGCCCTCCCCCGGTGTCGATCCCCGTCACTTTCAGGGATTTTGTGATACGCACGGTCTCGTTATAGATCCCGCTTGCAACCGTGACGGTATCCCCGGCCGCTGCATGGTTGATTGCGTCCTGGATGCTGGAAAACTCCGCCCCCCTGGGGGCAACCGAATGGCTGGCAGCCGACGCCGGCGCAACTGAAAAGAGGAGTGCGACAGCGACAAGCGTAACGAGAAACGGGAACAGGCCTTTTGGGTACAGGGACTCTTTCGTACACATCATGGCGCAGGCAGGATGGGATATCGGCACAGATGGTGCGTACAGAAAATTGGAGTGCAGGATACTAATACCCATGCATATGCGAATGCAACACTCACCGGGGTCTTGGGATGATAAGGAGGAGGCGGACCCCGGATACCCCTTTGGAGAGCTCGAGAAGGTCCCCGTCATAGACCGGCGTTTTTACCTGTTTTGCAATTTTGCGGTTGTTCACCGATGTCCCGCCCGTGCTCCCGCAGTCCTCGATGAACCAGGCTCCCTTGTCGGTAATCAGCCTCCCGTGGGGATGGGAGACCCGGGTGACCGCCGAATATTCTTCCGGGAGCACGATGTCGTCGGCCGGGTTGTACTTCGTCGTGTTCCGTGCATCGATCCTGCCGATATTCACGACATCTTTTTTCAGCAGGAAGATCTTCCCGTCAAGGGCGCCGCCAAGGACGATTGCCGCGGGCAGGTTCCCCATGAACTCTTTTGCGAGCGTCCCCTTGACGGACGCCAGCCGGTTGTTGATCTCCGCTTCCATGATCTGCACTTTCTTGTTCGAGAAAAGGCCGAGGTTCCGGATGATCGCTTCAAGTCCCCCGGGGACAAGGGAGTACTCCCAGACCGGGTGGATGCCTTTGGACGTCTGGGCTCCAAAACCAGCTTCCTTCCGGATCACGCCGATACTGAGCAGCTTGTCAAGGTGCTTCTTGGTGTTCTCGTAGCTTGTTTCGATCTCGCGGGAGATGGCCCGTGCGTCCCTTGGTTTCCTCTCAAGGAACCGCAGGATCTTCAGCCGTGCGCTGCTGGAGAGTACGTCAAGGTACTCGGAAAGTTCATCGAGGGAGTCCGATGAGGAGTCCACAACGAGTGTCGGCGATCGATCTTCGGGGTTCATACCGGTCTTCACAATACATTCTCCGGTTGCAGGCATTAACCCTGTGTCCGTGACACGGGACCTCCTTTTGATGCGATACCCCGGGTTCATTCCCAGAACCGCCAGGTTATCCGCTTCAACCGGGGATATTCTGGGTATTTAAGAGCGGCGGTGCCGATGAGATGTCAAGGTGATACACCAGCGAGGCGTGTCACCGGTCAGACCAAACGCGCACAACACCCGTACCACACACGGAGACACTGGACCATGCAGGCAGGATGGCGATTGCAGAAAACCCGGCGCACCAATGCTCCGGCAGGCCGCCGGTTCTGCCGCATGGCACGGCTCGCGGGAACGCGGATCCCGCGACACGCCCCGGGAGCAGGAGCACGGGACTGCCGGGATTCTTTCACCCGAAAGGGAAGGGAATTTTCCCGGCACTTCCGGTGCGCCTGCTCCGGCACCAGTGTCCTGGAAGAACGATGAACATGCCAGCCCGGAGCGACAGTACCCGGAATGCATCCGGCGGAAAAGTCAGGTCCTTTTCCCGGTTGCAGGAGATATTGTCCCGGGCAAAGATTGCACAATGGCGCAGGATCAGAATTCAGAACACATCTCCAGCACGTCATACATTCCAGGCATACTCCTGATAATCTCTCCATAACCTTTTTTGCGGGCCGGTGATGACCCGCTTTATAATAAGGCCGATCTGCGCTGCGATACATTTGTCCGTGATGGTGCCTGCAGTTCTCCCGCTGCGTCCGGAATCCGTACCGGATATCCAGCCTGTCACCCGTTGTACCGGGAGCGGAAATTTAAAAAAAAATCGTATTCACTCTTCCGCCGATTCCGCAAGGTCCCGTGCGACAGACCCGATATGCGGGAGATCTTCGAGAACACGGATCCACCGGTCCGGGATGGCGCCGGCCCCCCAGCATGCCCCGGCAAGCGCACCGCAGCATGCCCCGACCGTATCGGCATCGCCGCCGAGGTTCACCGCGTCAGTGAGGGCCTCTTCGAACGAACCGGCATGCATGAAACAGTACAGGGCTGCATGGGAAGCGGGAAGGGCGTCAAGCGACGGCTCCGGGGGACAGGCCCGGTAATTTCCAAGCAGCCGGGCAACTCCGGCATCCCGGCAGGCTGAAATGGCAGCCCGGAATGCCTCGTCCCGGCTCCTGCCCCGGCACATCCGGCTCACCATCTGGTTGAGGAACGCGGAAGCGTGGGCGGCTGCCATGTCATAGTGGGTCAGCCGCGAACAGGCGATGCTTACTTCCGTTACCGAAGAGGGCGCGTAAAAGATCCCGACCGGAAACCCCCGCATCACGCTCCCGTTGCTCCGGCTTCCCCCGAGGCGCTCGTGCGCAATCCGGGAAGCATCCTGGAACGGTGTGCCGGCGATCACGAGGGAGAAGACCGTCGAGGATGTCGGGCCGAACCACTGTGGGCTTTTCCGGAACATGGAAACGAACCGTGCCATCATATCCCCGGGATCGAACCCGTGGCAGGAGACAAGGGATTCTGCGACCGCGAGCGCCTGCAGGGTGTCGTCGGTTACCTCGCCTTTGCGCCGGGGGAGCCTTCCCCCGGGGAGCATCTCCGTAATGCGCTCCCGGGGTGCAGGCGACCCTTCCAGGGGCGCGCCGAAAGCGTCCCCGATTGCGAGTCCGATTAGCGATCCGGACGCCCGCACCTGATCTGATATAAATGTCACCAAAAAGGTATATCTTGCGTTACGGAAATGTAATTTTCTGTGGTAGGTGATAGTGTGCAAAAAGAAGAGTTACTGCATCTGCATATGCTGATGGTCCATATTAAAAAGTACTACGAAGGCATCACCAGTGAAGAAATTTCCACAACGCGATACGACTCCCTGACCATCTCTCCTGTTCATATCCATAAAGATAAAAAAGCCCACAAGGAAGCCCTCCTTGTGCTGGGCGACGAGATCGTCACCCACCTCCACGGGCACAAACCTTCGCCTGTGGTGTCCTATTCTTCCGAAGCTGCGACGCAGAGCGTGGCAGCTGAACACTAACCATTTTATGGACGAGGAACGTGCGTTCCGGGAGATCATCTCCCGCATCATTGCATTACAGCCCGGAGACGACCGGATCGTTGCCGAGAAGATCGCGGTCTGCCGGAAGTACGGCCTGTCCGCCGTCCCGAAAAATTCCGCCCTGCTTGCCGCCGCCCTCCCGGACGAGCACGAGAGGCTCCGGAAGCTGCTGCTCGTTAAACCCTCACGGACACTCTCCGGGGTAGCCCCCATCGCCGTGATGACCTCGCCCGCACCCTGCCCGCACGGGAAATGCCTCCCCTGCCCGGGCGGCCCCGATCACCCGTTTGCGTCCCCGCAGAGTTATACCGGCGAGGAACCTGCCGCTCTCCGGGCACGCGAGCACGGGTACGACCCGTACCGGCAGGTGCAGGCACGGCTCGCCCAGTTCGAGCTGCTCGGGCACCGGGTGGACAAGGCCGAACTGATCGTGATGGGCGGGACGATGACGGCAAGGACTCCGGAGTACCAGCTGGAGTTCGTCTCCCGCTGTGTCCAGGCAATGAACGAGTACGGGAAACCGGAGGGATCCCGCAGGCCGGCAGGATCGTTCGAAGAGATCTGTACGGAGAACGAGATCGCCGGTGTCCGGTGCGTCGCCATCACTTTCGAGACGCGCCCGGACTGGAGCAGGCGCGAACACATCGGGCGGATGCTCTCGCTTGGCGTGACAAAGGTCGAGCTCGGCGTCCAGCACACCGAGGACCGGATCCTTGCGATCAACCGGCGGGGCTGTACGGTTGAGGATACCGTAACCGCAAACCGGCTCCTGCGGGATGCCGGGCTCAAGGTCGGATTCCACATGATGCCCAACATGCCGGGCTCGGACATTGCCGCAGACCGCAGGATGTTTGAGACGATCTTTGCCGATCCCCGGTTCAGGCCGGACTTCCTCAAGATCTACCCGACGCTCGTTACGCCGGGCTCTGAGATCGAGGCCCTGTACCGGGATGGAGGATATACGCCGTACACGGAAGAGGAGCTCATCGATCTTGTCGCGTATGCAAAATCGCTCATCCCGGAGTACACCCGGCTCCAGCGGATCCAGCGCGACATCCCGGCAAAACTGATCGTTGCCGGTTCCCGGCACTCGAACTTCCGGCAGCTCGCCGCAAACCGGCTGAAGGAGCAGGGTTTGCGCTGCCGCTGCATCCGGTGCCGGGAGATCGGGCGTGCCCCGACGGATGCAGAACCGGAGATCGTATCGATGACCTATGACTGCTGCGGGGGTGTCGAGCACTTCATCTCCGCCGTTGCCGGCGATTCCCTGATCGGGTTTTCCCGGCTCCGGTTCCCGTCCGCCCCCTTCTCCCCGGAGCTTGAGGATGCCGCCCTGATGCGGGAGCTTCACGTGTACGGGAGCATCGTCCCGGTGGGGAAGAAAGCCGAGGACGAGGAGTACCAGCACCGGAGCTTCGGTACGGATCTTCTCGGAAGGGCGGAGGAGATCGCACGCGACGCCGGGTTTTCCCGGCTTGTCATCATGAGCGGGATCGGCGTCCGCCCGTACTACCGCAGGCAGGGATATGAACGGGCAGGACCATACATGGCAAAGGAGCTTAAAAAAGCATGAAACCCGCGACTCTTGCGTTTGTCCGGCAGCGGTTTGCGGAGTACTACGAGAAGGCGTCCCTCATTGCCCCGGCGTCGATCGAGCAGCGCGAATGGGGTTTTGTCCTCCTTTCCCCCGGGTATCCCGAGATCCACATGCGCCGGCACATCGGGTTTACCGGAAAAGAGGACGCATTCTCCTATATCAGGAGCCTTGTTCCCGCCCATGTCTATTACTCCGTCGCCTACTACGAACGGCCGGATGCCGGGAGCATGAAGGACAAGGGCTGGTGCGGGGCGGATCTCATTTTCGATCTCGACGCCGACCATATCGTGAAAGGCCCGTTCGATATGATGCTCGCCCGGGTCAAGGTGGAGACGGAGAAGCTCCTCGACATGCTCACCGGTGAACTCGGGATCGACCGGAAGACTATCGAGGTTGTATTCTCGGGCGGGCGCGGGTACCATATCCACATCAGGGACATCGCGTTCCGGAACTGGGGGAGCGCTGAACGGCGGGAGCTGATCGATTACGTCTGCGGGATCGGGATCGAACCGGCGGCGATGCTTGGGGGAAAGAAGCCCGCCACGGGCTGGCAGGCACGGTACCGGGCAACCCTTCTCGAATACCTCCGGTGGATTGAGTCGCTTCCGGAAGAGGAGGCAACCGCCCACCTGTCGGCGATCCCGGGGATTGGGAAGACATCGGCGGCGAGGATCCGTGCGAATTGCGAGGCGATGGTGCGGGATATCACAGAGTTTCCGGATCCGACACTTTTCAAAAAATACCCCGGGCTCTCCGAACTTGTTGCGGCCGAAGAGGGCGAGTTCCGGCGCAGGCTCCGGGAACGGGCTGCCCTTGCCGACGAACCGGTCACGACCGATACCAAGCGCCTGATCCGGATGCCGACCTCCCTGCACGGCGGGAGCGGGATGCGGGTGCAGCCCATCGGGGCGCGGGATTTTGAAAAATTCGATCCGCTCATCGACGCGGTTGTGTTCGGGACCCGGAATGTCCGGGTGGATGTGACATTCCCCCGGCCCACCCCGATGCTCGGAAGCACTTATCAGCTTTCAAAGGGGATCACTACAGTACCCGAGGCGGTCGCAGTCTTCCTGTGCTGCCGGGGAATGGCTGAGATCGCGTGAGGTATCGGGATGATCGGGCTGGATGACCTGCGGAAAGTCCTCCTTTCGGAACGGGAGGCCGGCAAGCTGTTGCAGATGGCTCCGGATTTCTTCGACCGGGCTCATGCATCGCTCCATGACCTCCGGAAGAAGGTTGCGGATTCCGAGGACCCGTTCTCCGACGATGTCCAGAAGATGATCCTTGAGACCCGGAGCATCAGTGAGACGCTCTCCGATCTCTTTGCCATCCGCACGGGAAAGATCCTGTCGCTTGCCGAGAACCAGGCCCAGGGATTTTACATCGACCGCGAAGAAGAAAAGAAGATGGTCCCGCAGGAACGGGAGATGTACGACCGGATCGTCTCGGCGGTCCGGGCCTGCCAGGACACGCTCGTGCAGAACACCCCGCAGACCCGGCTTCCGGTCCATGCCGGTACCGTGCAGGAAAAGACGGCTGAGCCTGCTGCTGCAAGCGAAGAACCGGCAGCGCCGGCAGAGATCCCGGAACCGGAACACCCCAATCCCCCACAACCGGCCCGGAAACCGGCCGCACCGGAGAAGTACCCCTATGCCCTTGTCCGGGTGCTCGCCGACATGGACACGTTCATGGGAATCGACGGGAAGACGTACGAGCTCGTGAAGGGCGATATCGTGATGCTGCCCGAACGGAATGCCGAGGTCCTTGTCGAGCGGAATATGGCCCTGACCATGGAAGCCGGTTCCCCCCGGTCTTCACAGGCCTTCGCAAACCCGAAGAATTGCTGAATTCTGCCGGTTGCCTGCGATCGGTATAAAAAAGGCAACTGAAAGGACAACCGGGATCGTTTTTTCGGACAGCCGGGCCGGATCCCCGGTCCCTGTCGAATCTTCCGCCCATCCCGGGGAAGGGCGCGGCAGCAACCGATCGCTACCGGAATCCCCCGGTCTGCAAGGATGAATGAAGAATACATTTTTCATATCAAAGCGCCCAGATTGATCACTCTTCGCCACGAGTAAAACAGAGGCATTTGGGAAGCGGCGGTACAAAGAACTGCCGGGAACCCTACAGCCTTAAATATGAATGTCTGCAAATAGTAATGGAATCCGATAAAAAACAGGGTAATTTTCATGAAGATGCCAGCGAAATTCAAGACGTACTGCCCATTCTGCAGGACCCACCAGATGCATGAGGTAGAGAAAGTCAAGAAGGGCAAGACGACCGGTCTCCACTGGATCGACCGGCAGAAAGCGCGCAGGGGAACGATTGGCAACATGGGCAAGTTCTCAAAGGTGCCCGGTGGCGACAAGCCGACGAAGAAGATCAATGTCCGGTACCGCTGCATCACCTGCGGGAAAGCACACCTGCGCAAGGGATACCGGGTCGCCAAGTTCGAGCTGACGGAGTGAGAAGCATGGTACGTGAAATCCGACAGAACAGGAGCAAATTCTTAAAGGTAAAGTGCCCGGACTGCGAGAACGAACAGACGGTCTTTGACAAGGCAAGCACCGTCGTAACCTGCGTGGTCTGCGGCAAAGAGCTCGCGACCCCGGCCGGTGGCAAGGCAAACCTGAAAGCAGAAGTTATTGCCGAGCTCCAGTAACCGTGTATTATGGCGGACCAGGACTGGCCGGAAGAAGGCGATCTCGTCGTCTGCACCGTTGAGAACATCAAGGACTTCGTTGCGTTCGTTTCGCTGGACGAGTATAACGGGCGGCAGGGACTTATCCCTATTTCAGAGATCGCTACCGGCTGGATCAAGTATATCCGCGACCATATCCGCGAAGGGCAGAAGATCGTCTGCAAGGTCCTCAATGTCGACCGGAGCCGGGGACACATCGATCTCTCCTTAAAGGATGTCAACGAGCACCAGCGGCGCGAGAAGATCCGCGAGTGGAAGAACGAGAGCAAGGCAAAGAAGTGGATCGGGTTCGTAGCAAAAGAGGCCGGCGAACCTGCGGAAGCAATCGAGGATGCAATCCTCAAAAAATACGGCGTCTTCTACCCGGTTTTCGAGGACCTTGTCGTTGACGGCGAGGCTGTCTTAAAGAAACTCGGGCTCTCAAAGAAAGCGTCCGAGGCGCTTTCCCATATCGCATCGGAGAATGTCAAGGTCCCCCGGGTCGAGGTGATGGGAAGCCTGACCCTTACCAGCACGCAGCCCGACGGTGTCTCGGTCATCCGGAAAGCGCTGAAAAGCGCGGAGATCAAACTTACCGGTGTTGATATCGAGCTGCTGTACTTGGGCGCGCCCAACTACCGCATCAAGGTCACCGCACCGGACTACAAGAAAGCGGAGAAGGCTCTTGAGAAGGCGGCCGGTGCCGCGATTGCGGTTGTGGAAAAGGCCGGCGGCGAGGGCAAACTCACCAAGAAACCCAAGTCAGGGAAGGCCTAATGACCGGGCGGATCCGCCGCTGCCCCAGGGACCGGACCTATACCCTTTCTCTTACATGCCCGGCCTGCGGCGCACCGACCGTGACCGCACACCCGTCACGTTTTTCCCCTGAAGACCGTTACGGGAAATACCGGAGGATGGCACGGTGATGGACGATATCAGCATCCGGTATGTCGACGGGTTTTTACCGGACTCCCTCCGTTCGCCGGTCCTTATCGAAGGCCTGCCGGGGATCGGGCAGGTGGGAAAACTCGTCGCCGAGTACATGATCCACATGATCGGCGCGGAGAAGATCGGCGAGATCTATTCGATTTACTTCCCGCCGCATGTCATCATCGAGGAGTCCGGGATCGCCCGGCTGACCCGGAACGAACTGTTCCTGCACAAGGGGGAAGCCCGGGACATCGTTTTTCTTATCGGCGACTACCAGAGCACCTCCAATGAAGGGCACTACCTGCTGACGGAAGCGTACCTCGATATCGCCACCGGGCTCAACGTAAAACAGATCTACACGCTCGGCGGGTTCGGGGTCGGCCATCTCGTCGAGGAGCCCCGGGTCTTCGGGGCGGTCAACAACCCGGCGATCCGCGAAGGGATCGAATCGGCCGGGGTCCTCCTCCGGCGCGAGGAACCGGGCGGCGGGATCGTCGGCGCCGCCGGGCTCATGCTCGGGATCGGGGCGCTCCGGGGGATCGACGCGGTCTGTCTGATGGGGGAGACGAGCGGGTATATCGTCGATCCCCGCAGTGCAGCAGCCGTCCTTTCCGTCCTCTCGTCCCTCCTTGGCATTCCCGTCGATGCTACGCAGCTGAATGACCGGGCGGTCGAGATGGAGAGGGCAATCGAAGGGCTCATCGAGAACGAGCGGATACAGAAGGACGAGGAACTGAGTTATATCGGGTAACAGCCCGTTATAAAAAAGTTTCTCGGCCGGGCGTTATTGTTTTCCATACAATGCGGCGAATCGTACTGCCCGGTACGGTCATCCCCCGGTACTGGTATCCTGTATAATCGCATGGTTCAACAAACGGTTATAGATCCAGTAACCACGTTTCAGCCGGATCGGTGCAGGCGCCATGGCAGACCCGTATCTTGCAGACGATGAAACAATTATTCTTGCAGCGGAACACATCAGGGTACGATCGAAAGAGTATCCGGCTCTTATCCTGACGAACAGGCGACTCCTCCTGATACGAAGTGCAGGCGAGGCAATCTCGGTCGGGGAATACCCGCTCGATGCCCTGCGCTCTGCGCTCGTCAGCCAGGCTCCGCGTGATGACCCGTCCCTCCTGCTCACGTACGTTACCCCGCGGGGAGATTTACGGCGGGAGATCTTCTCGTTTACCGGTACTCCGGAACAGCGTCGGGCCGACGAAGTCAGGGAATGGGCAAAAAAACTGAGCGCGACGTTAAAGCCCCTTGTAAAGGATGAAGGTATCCTTACTGAATCACCCCCCGGGGGAGCATCGGCTGCTACGGCCGCAGGAACGCCACTGCCATCCCGTGAGATCCCGGAGAGCCGCGGGCGGTCTTCGAAGCTGGTGATTCCGGATATATCCGATATCCTGGAGCCGGCCAAGCCTCCGGCCTCTCCGGCAAGGCGGATCATCCCCGTTGCAGCGATCCTTGTTGTCATCGCAGTCCTTGCAGGGATATTCTTCCTTTCCCATGCCACTTCAGAGGCAAATACCGATCTTCCGGTACCGTCAATACCGGCAACCCCGGTTCCAGCTGCGACCGCTGTTACGATTACCACCGTGCCGGTTACGGAAATTACCTCCCCGCTCTCCGGAGCGGGAGTATCCGGAACGGATCAGTTCGTCATCCCGTCAACCGGCGTGTGGATTCGCATCCGGTATTCCGGGAATTTCACCGGCAGCGTTGGCAGCGGATCCGTGATGATACCTGTTGCCGGATCAGGGGACCATTTCTACCATCAGGCCGTAACAACCGGATCGATCCGGGCATTTGTTGAAAAAGAGGATGGATCCGGCAACAAGCTCTCGGTTGACATCTATCAGGATGGAGCGATCGTAGCGGACGGTCATGGCGAGACCACGAAGCCCTTTGGCGGTGTCAATATCCAGATCGGGCTTCGAACTGCGGATACAGAATCATCCTGACCCGTTTTCCGGATTTTTTCATGAGGGTGCGGCGCGTCAGGATGGCGATCCGCTGGCATTCCCCGCTCTGAACAAAGGACCTCTATGACGGGGGGTTCCCGGACGTTTCAGTCTTTGCAGTACCTCGTTCCATCGGTTGAGAATCAGACGATGTGCAGGAGAGGGTAATAAGGGATCGGCGCCCACTTCTGGTATACCATGCTCGTGAATGCGGACCTGCACATCCACTCCCCGTACGCGATTGCAGTCTCCCGGCAGATGAGGCCGGATCGTCTCATTGCAGCCTGCGTGACAAAAGGGATCGGTGTGCTCGGGACCGGCGACGCCCTCCATCCCGCGTGGCAGAAGGAATGGCAGCCCTTTCTTGAGAACGATGCCGGCATCGTCATCGTCCCGTCCGCAGAGGTGGAGGACATCTCCCGGGTCCACCATCTCATCCTTGCAGAGGACTTCTCCGTCTTTGACGGGATCCGGGACCGGTTCTCTGCCCACAGCCGGAGCCTCCTCTCTGTCGGCAGGCCGCATGTCTACCTCCCCGGCGGTGAGATTGCCCGGATTGCGCACGAGGCCGGGGCGCTCGTCGGTCCCGCCCACGCCTTCACCCCCTGGACGGCGATCTATGCGTACTTCGACTCCCTTGCCGCCTGCTACGGGGAGGAACCGGTCGATTTTCTGGAACTCGGACTCTCGGCAGACAGCAGTTACGGCGCGGGCATTTCCGAGCTCTACGGTATCCCGTTCCTCTCCAACTCCGATGCCCACAGCACGGCGCCTGAAAAATTCGCCCGGGAGTTCAACCGGCTTGAAGTGGCTTCCCCGTCCGTGCGGTCTGTGCTCGACGCTGTAAAGAACGGCAGGGTCGTCCTCAATGCAGGGTTCTTCCCGGAAGAGGGGAAGTACAACCGCACCGCCTGCGCCCGCTGCTTTACCCGGTATTCGCTCGAGGAAGCGGTAAAGAACCGGTGGCGGTGCCCGCTTGACGGCGGGCAGATCAAGAAGGGCGTGGCCGACCGGGCAAAGGAACTCACCGATGGCGAGGTGCGGCCGCGTCCCCCCTACCTCCACCTCCTCCCGCTCGGCCAGATCATCCAGACCGCTGAGAAGACGTCCTCGCCGTCGACCAAAAAATGCCGGCAGATCTATGCCGCGTTCATCGAGGCGTTCGGGAACGAGATCGCCGTGCTCACCGACGTGCCCGTCCCTGAGATCCGTGCAGTCCATGAAAAAGCCGGCGACGCCATCGAAGCGTTCCGCGCCGGGCGGGTCATCCTCCACCCGGGCGGCGGCGGGAAGTACGGGACGTTCTCGTACTGACGGTTACGGCGGAGTCGGTGCATAACGTTTATCGACCCGGTACGCCAAATTTGTACCTGATGTTGACGATTCACCGGGAAATCTGCGGGTACTGCGGGTGCTGCGTCTCTGTCTGTCCGCAGGGTTCCCTGGAACTGATTGATGCGTACCTGACGGTTGACGATACCTGCACGAACTGCGGGGTCTGCGCAAAGGTCTGCCCGCTGGGAGCACTGGAGGCCTCCCATGAAAAATAAGTACGATGTCCTCGTCATCGGCGGGGGTCCGGCGGGGGCTGTTGCGGCAAGGACCGCAGTAGAGAACGGCCTCACCGCCTGCCTCGTCGAGAAACGCCCGGCGATTGGCGCCCCGGTGCGGTGTGCCGAAGGGATCGGGCAGGATGCACTCGCGGAGTTCATCGACCCGCACCCCAAGTTCATCTCGGCCGAGATGCACGGGGCTTCCATCGTTGCACCGGACGGCTTTACCATGAAGCTCGAATCGGAGCTTGCCGGCAACAAGGTCGGGTACATCCTTGACCGCAAGGTCTTCGACCGGGAACTGGTCTGGAAGGCGGCGGAAGCGGGCGCGGATGTCTTTGTCAAGACACGGGCGACCGGCGCCCTCATGGACGGGTCGAAGGTTGCCGGGGCGCACCTGGACGTCCGCGGCGAGAAGCGCACCGTTAAGGCCGATGTCGTGATTGCGGCCGACGGTGTCGAGTCGAAGTTCTCCCGGTGGTGCGGTATCGATACGGCGGTGCCGGTCCGCGAGATCATGAGTTCCGCCCAGTACGTCATGACCGATATCGATATCGATCCCCACACCACGGTCTTCTACCTCGGGAACGAGGTCGCTCCGGAAGGGTACCTCTGGATATTCCCGAAGGGCAACCGTGCGGCCAACGTCGGGATCGGCATCAGCGGGAAGAAAAGCGGCAACGGGCACCGGGCAAAGGATTACCTTGACAAGTTCGTCAGGAAGCAGTTCCCGAAGGGAAAGGCAATCGAGTTCATTGTCGGCGGGGTTTCGGTCTGCCAGCCCCTGCCCTCGACAGTTGCCGACGGCTTGATCATCGCCGGCGACGCAGCCCGGGTAGTTGACCCGCTGACCGGCGGGGGCATCTACAACGGGATGTTCACCGGCCGGCTTGCCGCGGAAGTCGCTGCCGGCTGCATCTCATCCGGCGACTGCTCAAAACAGGCGCTCATGGCCTACGATGCCGGCTGGCGGGCGTCACCCATGGGGAAGGCGATTGCCCGGAACTACCATATCAAGGAGTTCCTCATCAAGCTCTCGGATGACAAGCTCAACGATATCGTGCATTCCGTCGCGAAGATCAACCTGAAAGAGTTCTCGACGCTCTCCCTCGTAAAGGAGATTATCAAGGCGAACCCGAAGCTGCTGGTGGAACTGGGAACGCTGGCAGCCTCCCTGCGCTGATACCCGTACCCTTCCCCTTACGCCGATAAGGGTTTGAGCTGCTTGTTCAGCAGGCGCAGGCAGGCTTCTTCCGCCTCTTTTTTGGTAAATACCGTGAAAATGTCGCCGGCCTGGATGCTGACGGCACCGGAGGGGATGATCAGTTCACCGTCGGCTCTCCGGATTGCGATGAAGACGAAGTCCTTGACCTTGAGTTCCCGGATCTCGTGCCCGATGATGGGGGCGCCCTTCTCGGCGACGATCTCGAAGATCGTCCCGCCGGGGATCTGGGCGAGCTGCTGGAGTTCCGGGTTCTCGGCCCGGTAGTAGAGGCGCGAAGCCACGAGGTCGGCGGGATTCTCGCTGATGTTGACGCCGACCTCCTTGAAGAAGTCCGCGTGGCCCGACTGGTTGACGATCGCAACGACCCTGGGGACCCGGAACCTTTTTGCGAGCCAGCAGGCCATCAGGTTGACCGCATCGTCTCCGGTGGTCGCGACAAAGGCATCGGTCCTGTCGATTCCCGCCTCTTCAAGGACGGACTTGTCGGTTGCGTTGCCGGTGATCGCAAGCACGTCGTAGTGTTCGAGGATATCGCTGCAGCGCGACTCGTTCTGGTCGATGACGACAACGTTGTTGCCGCGCTCTACCGCCTGCGCGACGAGGCTTTTCCCGATTGCGCCAAGACCCACGATGATAATATACATGCCTTCTTACCGGTTACCTCCAATGTCCTTGAAATAATTTGCGCAAGCATATCCTGTACTGTGATCTGTGGCGTTGATGAAGCGGGGAAGGGCTCCGTGCTGGGGCCGATGGTGGTTGCAGCTGTCGGTGCCGGGTCGGAGGATGCATTGCTCGGGCTTCCGGTGAAAGATTCCAAGCTCCTCTCGCCCCGCCAGAGGAACGACCTGTACGCGGTTCTCGTACGCCGGTGCAGCGTTGCAATGGTCATTATTCCCGCGGAACGGATCGACAGTTCCCGGCAGTCCATCACCATGAACGAGTGCGTGGCACGCGCCCATGCCGCGGTAATCCGGAAACTCCGGCCGGTGACGGCATACGTGGATGCCTGCGACGTGAACGAGGACCGGTATTCCCGGATGGTGAAGGCCCACTTACAGGAATCCTGCGAGATTGTCTCCCGGCACCATGCCGACGCGACGTACCCGATTGTCTCTGCGGCAAGCATCGTTGCGAAGGTCACACGGGATGCCGAGATTGAACGCCTGAAAGAGACCTGTGGCCCCATCGGGAGCGGGTACCCTTCGGATCCCGAAACGATTGCCTACCTGTCCTCGTACATCAGGGAGCACCGCTGCCCCCCGCCCATCGCACGGAAAAGCTGGAAGACGGTCACCGGCATGCTGGATGACCTGTCGCAGGCCCGGCTCTTCTGATCTGTTCCCGGATTTTTCTAAAAAAATGCTCTGTAGAAATCCCCAATTACCTCAATAAATTATAAAATTACGATAGTCCCCGCCCAGTGCGCCGCTCGAAGGTCTTTGACCTTCTCAAATCAGGTATCGACCGCGATACCTGATACCTCTCGGGGCGCACGGCGGGCAGGTCGGTTGATGTGAACCTCATGGTCCTCCCGAATTGAGGCATTTTTTATGGAAATACTTGATTTTACTTGAACAGGAGAAATCCAAGTTGGAACGGCTTCCCGCAGATATCGCAACGGGGTTTACCACAGTGGCGGGGGCTTTAGCCCCCGAGAACATCAGAAAATAATGATTTCTACCGAGCCAAAAAAAAACCAAATCCTGCCCGTAATCCTCCCGGGGTACCGGTTTTTACCGGAAGCGCCCGGATATCCGGCTTACAGTTTTATGACCGACGCCGTGTCATAGAATAGGGATGGACTGGATTTTGATCCTGGCTGGTCTCCTTATCGCGTATGTCGCAGTTGCGATCGTCATCCACAGGAAAAAACTCTTTCCTGAAACCGTCGTATTTTACGGTCCCGTGATGGCGATCCGGACCTCCCGGGTAAAATTTTTCGACCGGTTCACCGTGCTCCGGACATTCCTGCAGCTCTACGGGACAATCGGTGTCTGCATGGTCGTCGTCGTCTCGGTTTTTATCACCTTCATGCTCATCCTGTCGGTCCGGTATACCCTGATCCTCCAGCCGGAACCGACGGGGATCTACGAGCCGCAGAACATCCTCCTCCTGCCCGGGGTCAACGATTACGTCCCCTCGACCTTTGCTGTCTGGCTCGCATTCGTGATCACGATTGCCATCCACGAATTCGGGCACGGGATCCTCTGCAGGGTCGAGAATATCACGGTCAGGAGCATGGGAGTCCTGCTTGCCGTCATCCCGATCGGGTTCTTTGTCGAGCCCGATGAGGAAGAGCTGGAAAAGACGAAAGGGCTGCCAAAAGCCCGGATGTTCGGCGCGGGGATCACGAATAACATCGTCGTCGGGTTCGCTTGCTTTGTCCTGCTCATCGTTCTCGTCGGAGCGGCAGTGCCCTCCTCCTCGCCGGCGATCTACGGCATCTACCAGGGATACCCTGCGGATCAGGCAGGAGTCCCGCAGGATTCGGTGGTGACCGCAATCAACGGGGTCCCGGTGGCAACCCGCGACGATGTCGCATCAATCCTCAATACCACAAAACCGAACGAGACGGTCCTGCTCTCCGCCAAAAAGGACGGGATAGCCGCGGATTACCCGATAACGCTTGCCGCGTGGCCGGACGATTACAACCGAACGAGCGGCTTCATGGGCGTCCAGTATTACGACGGGGCAACGATCCAGAAAGCGGTCGGTTCCATGCTCTCGCCGCTCGGATTTTTACAGTTCCTTATCATCCCGTTCGACACCTCCGCCGGGACCCAGTACCTGCGGCTCCTCGCCTTTGATTCGGCAGATACCCAATACTATACGGTGCCCTTTGACGGGTACTGGGCCGTGATCCACCTGCTCTTCTGGTGCGGCTGGATCAACATCAACGTCGGGATCTTCAATGCGCTCCCGATGGTCCCGCTGGACGGGGGGTATATCCTGAAAGAGGGCGTTGACCGGGCGCTTGAGAAGCGGGGCATGAGCCGGTATTCCCCGTACGTGGTCAGTGCAGTGAGTTCCCTCCTGCTCGTCATGCTCGTCTCGCTCATCCTCCTTCCCTATATCCTCCATATCTGACCTGTGCGTCCCCCGGGGTACCCGCCGGGGAATCATCAGAGATTTACAGACAGTTGTCGGCCAGACCGATGTTCCCCGGAGGTATCCGGATGGATCGCCGGGGAAGTTCCATGCGAAACGCGAGCCTCGCAACTGAACCCGTAAGCGGGTACCCCCTCTTCGGTCTTTGAGAGGGGGGTGTCACCATCGGCAGGGCATACCCCACGCGGGGGGTCGTGAGGGGTAATCGATCCAGGGGGTGGGGGGGCAGGTCACCGGACCTGAGAGGGGGTACCCACCCGTTCTGCACGCGAAATCGTGGTTGCCGGGATGGATGTTTCGTCGGAGACCGTGATGGATAATTGTGGGTGACCCCCATGCAGGTCGCAAAGAAGGGGGGGCCTGTCATCGATCGCACTACCCCCTGAGGGGGTTCGCGGCCCGACCCGATCGGTCAGGGTGGGGGGTCCCTGTCATTCCCCAAAGAGGGGGGTACCACCCGCTCTCCGCCGGAGCGTTGTGGAAAGTCCGCAGGATTCCGGGATGCGGGCGGGGGGTAAACGCTGATCAGGGTGGGGGGGCCGGCTGAGGGGATGAAGAGGGGGTTCCCTCCTCCCGGTTGCCCGTGCGGGGTATGAGCGGCCGTAAAAATTTTCCTCATACGAATGTGCCGGGATTGAATGTCCGGGAAGTTGTGTGAATCCCCATTCCCGGGATCAAAAATGGATCAGGGGAAACGGCCGGGAACCGGATCGGTCCACACCGGAATTATGATTTGGGAGATACAAATTAATTTATACTTGCGATAGGTCCCGCCCAGTGCGCCGCCTCGTCGGGGCGCACGGCGGGCAGGTCGGTTGATGAGAACCCGGCGATTTTCCAATAACTGGTGCAATTTTATAGGCCTGATTTTACACTACCTAAGAAAACAAATTGACACGGATTCCCGCAGATATCGTGTTGCGGAGTATCGCAGTGGCGGGGGCTTTAGCCCCTGAGAACGTCTTAAATTTTTAATGTTTTTACCCAGCAGAACTTTTCAAAACCGCATGAAAAACCCGGAATTCCCGTACCGTTTTTAGTACCGTCATTCCGTAGTAAAAAAAAGATCACTCTTCCGGATTCTGGCTTGCCGGTTCTTTTCCTTTCTCCAGCGAGATCCTGCGCTTGCTCGTGTCCTTGAGCTCGTCTTCCGAGACATGCGGGACAGCGTCCTGGATCTCCTTCAGGATAGCGTCGACAGCCTCGCGTTTCGGGATGTCGCCGAGAATCGTCTCGTCCATGACCGGGCGGCCGGCGACTTCTTCCGTGGTCTCTTCGGTCCCGCCAAGGAACTTTGCCCCCTGCCGGATCAGCTGCGAGATCTCGAACGGGAAGATGATCTTGGTCGCCTGCCCGCTGGCCATCGTCTTGAGCGCGTCCAGCGAAAGCACGGTGATCGCCCGCTTGTCGAGCGGCGCCGCGCCGACCGAGAGGATCCGGAGCCCCTGCGCCTCTCCCTGCGCCTGGAGGATCCGGGAGAGCCGTTCGCCTTCCGCACGGAGCACCTTGCTCTGGCGCTCCCCCTCCGCTTCGAGGATCATGGACTGGCGCAGCCCCTCCGCTTTCAGGATCGCGGACCGCTTCTCCCCGTCAGCACGGAGGATCGCGGCACGCCGCGCCCGTTCCGCCGCAGTCTGTTCGGTCATGGCATTCTTGACTGCTTCGACGGGATCGACCTCTTTTATCTCGACCCGCTCGACCTTGACTCCCCACTGGTCGGTCTCCCGGTCGAGGATGTCGCGGAGCTTCGTGTTGATGATGTCCCGGTTGTACAGCACCTCGTCGAGTTCCATGTCGCCGATGATCCCGCGAAGGCTCGTCTGCGCAAGCGCAACGGTCGCCATCCTATAGTTGGAGACCTCGAAGTACGCCTTCTCGGGGTCAATCACCCTGACGTAGACGATTGCGTCCACGTTTGTCGGGGAGTTGTCCTTTGTGATGACCTCCTGGCTCGGGACGTCCATCACCTGAGTTCGCAGGTCGAGCTTGATCACGTCGGAGACGAACGGGACGATCCAGCGGAACCCCGGGTTCATGCGGCCGACATATTTCCCGAGCCGGACCTGCAGCCCCTGTTCGTACGGCTGGATGATGACGACACCGCGGGCAAAGATGGCGACGATGACTAAAATTAAAAATATCGTGATTAATGTCTCAATCGGAAATGCCATTTATATAACCTCCTCGACAACGATATGGACGCCTTCGGAGTCCACGACTTTTACCTTTTTTCCGGCCGGGATGACCAGACCGGTTGAGTGGGCGCTCCACTCCGCACTGCTGACACTGACTTTCCCGTTCAGGGTCTTTGGATCGACATCCTTTGTGACGATGCCCTCGCGTCCGATCAGCGAGTCCCGGCTGACCGTGGTCGGGCTCTCGTCGGGAGTTATCCTGCTGTAGCCATAGACTGTGACACCCCCGGCGATGATCGCAACCGATACCCCGATAATTGCGCCCCAGCCGGAGTTGTAGATATCGATCCCGAGCAGGACAAGGATCCCAAGCGCAATCATGACGGTTGCCGGCACGGTTGCAAAGAACCCGGGACTGTGTACTTCGACAAGAAGCAGCACCGCCCCTGCGAGGATGAGGAGCCACCCGAGCGTCAGTCCTTCCAGAAGCACCATGATCACTCATCGCGGGCAGGAAAGAAAAGAGTATTGGACGCCATCATAGCCCGGTATCTTTGCCGGGGAGATGCGGACGAATCCCCGCAGGTTCCGGTAAGGATACCGGGAAATCCCGTTGCTGTTATGCCTTCAGCATCGCAATCCGCGAACCGACCGGGAACCCGATATCCTCCGCGACCGGCCGGCACTTGACGGACATCAGGTATGCAACCGGAGGCAGGTCTTTGTACATCGAGAGGGATTCGTAGTTTGCCATACCTTTCGAGATGATGACGGTGCACCGGTCGATGGCTTCCGCAAGGTCTGCCGGCATCTTGTACAGGTCGAGGCCGATCTCGGCACCGCCGCCGGTTGTCGTGAGGTTGTCGACAACGTTGTCGAACCCGAGCGCCCTGGCATCGTCAAGGGTTGCGTCGTTGAGGATCGGGGCATCGCGGACAGCGAGCGTGATGTGCGCACCCTGCGCCTTTAAAAAATCAACAACGAGCCGGTCGAAGACGATCTCCCCGCAGTTGTCGGTCAGGTACACAACGCGCTTTGCCAGCGCAAGGATCCGGTCCGTATCATCGACGGCAAGCCCCTTGGGGAACTCCCGTGCAAAATACGCGGAAAAATCCCCGTCCACCGTATGGTTGTCAACGCCGTAATCGAAGGTGTTGGCAATGACGCTTGCAAGGACCCGGTCCCGGAATGTCACCAGTTCGGCCCGCCGCTCCCTACAAACCGAGAGGGCCTGACGGTTGCCTTCAGCCTTGAGTCCCCTGAATGGATCGGGATTTCCAATCCTCCGGCATGCATGCCGGTGGATCGTGCTTGCGATCTGGGGGTGCAGCAGTTCCGAATTCCACAAGTCCTTGAGGATCTGCCCGCACTCGCCCCGTACCTGTGCCGCCGTATCCGGGGAAGAACCTGCAAGGGAACACTCGAAGTCCACCCGGGAGAGGAGGCAGTTTACACAGGTCTCGGTCAGTCTCATGCTTTCCCTTTTGGGATTTGAAAAACGATGGGGCCATCGCGATTTGAACGCGAGTCAGAAGACCCCCAGTCTCCTAGGATGGCCAGGCTACCCTATGGCCCCGCTCTCATACTATTCGTCCGGATGGCTTATCTACCTTACCCTGCGTCAGCCTCACGTGGATTTCTGCCATTCATCCCCGTAATTAGAGTGTTTGTACTCTTCCACCCGCTGCATGAGGTTATCGAGTTCCGTGTCCGTGAACTTGATTTTGCTCTCGATCGTGTCCAGTTCGTGCAGGAGCTGTTTGATCCGGACATACATGATGTACATGATAAACTGCTGGAAAAAAATTGCAAGCCCGAAAATTATGAGGATATAGGACTCATATGCCATGATTTCACCGGCCGGCGGAAAGGATCGTACCGGGTTCCCGCGGGGATTGAATGAGGAAACAGGTTTTCATGGAAAAATTCCGTTAAAAAAAATTCTGGGTAGTACTATATAAAATCATGGCTTTCATGGTTTTTCACCCGCCGGATCAACAACCTGATCGTTCTGATTGTGTCTTCTCTTCGCATGCAAAGAGGTGGAATGTGCAAGGGCACCTGGTGAAGAAACCGTTGCTGCAATGCAGAAAGCGCCCTTATGGTCCGTTTGCCTTAAAAAATCTGAAAATTGGCCTGAATTGCCTGATAAAGTAAAATTTCTGCCGTGAAAGAAAAAGATAGATATTTAAAGTAATCGTTGATACTATCAAGTACAAAAGGAGTGTCCGCGTATTTCAGGCGCCGATACCATGTTAAAAGACAAGATCTCGGGTTTCGTTGACACGATCCTCTCGGTTGAGGGTATTTCAGCCTGTGCGCTCATCTCGCGCGACGGGATTGTTGTCGGGAAATCCCTTGATCGTCAGATGAATGAACCATGGTTCGGTGCACTGTCTGCGACTATCCTTGCGTCAGCGGAGTCGATGGCAAACCTCACCCGGATGCCTTCCACAGACTCGGTAACCATCCGTTGTTCAGATGCCGTGATCATGGTGATGAGTGCCGGGGAAAAATTTCTGGTGGCAACCATACTTCAAAGGAGCACGGATCCGGCAAAGGTGCATGACCAGCTCGTATCAATATCGAAAACGATTGGAAAGGCGATGTAATGTACACTATTATGGTTGTTGACGACAGCCCGTTCATTGTCGATGTGTTCGTCACCATGCTCGAACGGGGCGGTTACCGGACAGTTGCTGCATATGGCGGGGAAGAGTGCCTTGAAATCCTCAAGACTGTCAATCCCGACCTGATCCTCCTCGATATCATGATGGAACCCATGGACGGATGGGAGACCCTTGAACGGATCAAGGAGAATCCCCAGACTAAGGATATCCCTGTCCTGATGCTGACGGCAAAACAGCTGACCCCCGCCGAGGCGCAGGAATACGGGATCTACATCGAGGATTATGTCCTCAAACCCATCACCCACCGCGAGCTGTACGACGCTATCGAGCACGTGCTCAACCGCAGGCAGTCAATAAAATCGGATGTCGACATCGCCCAGCAGTCCGGCTTTGACTCGCAGATGATCAGCGAGTATGCCCGCCTGAGCAAGAGCATCGATGTAAACCGTCGCCTCCTGAAAGTCCTGGAAACGACCTATAATATCAACGATACCAAGTTACGGGTCTCCGACGAGATCACCCGCGCCATCAAGAGCATGGAGACAAACATTAAGTTCCAGGAGAGCCGGCTCCAGCAGATCCGGGAAGAACTCTCGGGAGTCCAGCCCCAGCCACCGGCAACTTAATCGTATCCCGCGCATTATACGTTTAAAATTTTCCTCTCCCTGTTTTTTAGGAAATACAGCCGGGCAGTACCCGGCCCTCTCCATCGGTTTTCCTGCAATCGGCCATCCGTAACCGGAGAGTAATTTTCTGTCGTTCCATGCGTTGCAGGGGACCGGAACTCCTCACAATCCCGGCATACCGGAACTGTCGCAGAAATGAAAAAAGTATCAACAGGTACCGGATTGTGGCAGGAATTTCTGCCCGGGTCCGCCCCGATCGACCTCTTTTAGCGTGACCCTGCCCGATACCAAAGGCTCTGGGTGCCAATATTTCGGAGCCCGGTTACGGTATCGTAAGAATATTTATATAGTCATCATGCGTTTTAGTAATGCTGTACATCTTACTTTAAGGGCTCGTAGCTCAGTCCGGCAGAGCGCCTGGCTTTTAACCAGGTGGTCGGGGGTTCAAATCCCTCCGGGCCCGTTGCCACGATTGAATCGTGGGATTTTTCCAGATGTATGCATCTGATGAGAGGAATCATGATCGCAACGGGGGTTTTCTATTGAGCACCAAACTGAACGTCTTAAACCACGTTATGGTGCCTGAGCATATTATTATGGGAGAGGAGGAGACCAAGGCTCTGCTCTCTTCTTACAACATTACAACCGAGCAATTGCCAAAAATTTACCATGACGATCCTGCAGTCAAAGTAATCGGGGCAAAAGTCGACGATGTCATCCGCATCATCCGGAAAAGCCACACTGCGGGAAAAGCCGAATCGTATCGTCTTGTGATCAGAAGGCCGAAGAAATAATTCGGAGTTGATCAGTCTGATTGACAGAAGTACTTTATCCCGGGCGTATTTTTCACGGGAGCATGTTGCACGCCACCAGCTTGACTCCTTTAACTATTTTCTGACCCACAACCTCCAGAAGGTCGTGGATGAACAGCGCGTCATTGAAACCGATATCGAGAACCGTGGCAGGAACAACGAACCTGTCTGGGTGGAACTGGGCAGGATCGAGGTGAAAAAACCCCTCGTGCGTGAGGCGGATGGATCGCAGGGAGACCTTTTCCCGAGCGAAGCAAGGCTCCGGAACCTGACCTATGCGGCACCCATCCAGCTCGATCTCACGCTTGTACACGGCGAAGAGCGGCAGGAACCGGTCATCACGACAATCGGCCAGCTGCCGATTATGGTTGGATCGATGTCCTGCAACCTGTACGGCATGAACGATGCCGAGCGGGTCTCCCACGGGGAGGACGCGTTTGACCCGGGAGGTTATTTCATCGTGAACGGGACCGAGCGGGTGCTCATGACTCTCGAGGATCTTGCCTCGAACAAGATCATGACAGAGTATACCGAGCGGTATAACGAGCGGATCTATGTTGCAAAGGTCTTCTCCCAGTTCCGCGGGTACCGCGCTCTCGTGGTTGTCGAGCGGAACAAGAAGAACCTCCTCGAGGTCTCGTTCCCCTCGGTTGCCGGGCACCTGAAGTTTGTCGATCTCATGCGGGCACTTGGAATGACTAACGATCAGGAGGTCGTGAATGCGGTCTCGACAGACGAGGAGATCCTGACCTTCATGATGCAGAATCTCGAAGAGAGCGAGTGCGACTCGGTCGACGGGGGCGTCATGTACGTGGGCAAGAAACTCGCGCCCAACCAGACCAAGGATTACCAGCGCAAGCGCGCAGAGTTCGTCCTGGACAACTACCTCCTGCCCCACCTCAACTACCAGCATGGGGACCTGAAGGAGGGGGACGACGCGTACCTCGAAGCCATCCAGAGCGAGCGGCTCGCAAAGGCCCACTTCCTTGGGAGAATGGCGGAGGCCTGTTTCGACCTCGTCCTCAACAAGCGCCGGATCGATGACAAGGACCACTACTCCAACAAGCGGCTGAAACTTGCCGGGGACCTCATGGAAGACCTGTTCCGTATCTCATTAAACCGGCTCACGCGCGATATCAAGTACCAGCTCGAGCGCGCAAGCATGCGCCACCGGGATCTCTCGATTGCAACGGCGGTCCGCGCCGACGTGCTGACGGAACGGCTCCTCCACCCGCTTGCGACCGGTAACTGGGTCGGCGGCAGGACCGGTGTGTCCCAGCTGCTCGACCGGATCGACCACATGAGCGTGCTCTCGCACCTGCGGCGTGTCATCTCCCCGCTCTCGCGGTCCCAGCCGCATTTCGAGGCCCGTGACCTGCACCCCACTCAGTGGGGACGGATCTGCCCGAGCGAGACCCCCGAAGGGCCGAATTGTGGTCTTGTCAAGAACTTCGCCCAGATGGTCGAGATCAGCAAGGGCGTCGATAACGAGGAGGAAGTCATGCGGGTTTTGTATTCGCTGGGTGTCGAGAAGATCCGGGGGGAGTTCAGATGACCAAGAAATCAAGGGTCTTTGTTGACGGCGCCCTGATCGGGCTTGTTGACAATCCCAAAGATGTCGTTGCCGAGATCCGGTCCATGCGCCGGCAGGGGACGATCTCAACCGAGGTCAATGTCTCCTTCAAGGAGTATAATGGCGATGTGGTGATCCTCACCGATCGCGGCCGGGCGCGGCGCCCCCTGATCGTGCTCAAAGACGGAAAACCCATGATCCCGGAAGAGGATCTTGAGAAGCTCGCGAAGAAAGAGATCGGGTTTGACCATTTCATCCGGCACGGCATGATCGAGTTCATCGACGCTGAAGAGGAGGAAGACCTCTTCATCGCCATGAACCCGGCAGATGCGACGCCGGAGCATACCCACATGGAGATCGACCCCTCCCTGATCCTCGGTATCGGTGCGGCGCATGTCCCGTTCCCCGAGCACAACGCAAGTCCGCGTGTCACGATGGGCGCAGGGATGGTCAAGCAGGCGCTCGGGTTCGGTGCCGCGAACATGAAGCTCCGCCCGGACACCCGGGGTCACCTGCTCCACTATGTCCAGAAACCGTTAACCCATACCCAGACCTCGGAACTGATCGGTTCGGACGACCGGCCCGCCGGCCAGAACTTTGTCGTGGCAATCCTCAGTTACGAGGGATATAACATTGAAGATGCGCTCATCTTCAACAAGGCATCCATCGACCGCGGGCTCGGGCGTTCGCATTTCTTCCGTACCTACGAAGGTGAAGAGAGACGGTACCCCGGCGGCCAGATCGACCGGATCCAGATCCCGGACGAGGAAGTATCCGGTGCCCATGGCGCGGAAGCCTACAAGAATCTCGACGAAGACGGCGTGATCAACCCCGAGACCATCGTCATGGAGAAGGATGTCCTGATCGGCAAGACATCGCCGCCCCGTTTCCTCGAAGAGCCGACAAGCGATCTCATTGCGGTCGAGAAGCGCCGGGACACCTCGGTCACGATGCGCAGCAACGAGCACGGGATCGTGGACACGGTTATCATCACCGAGGGCGAGAACAGCTCCCGGCTCGTCAAGGTCAGGACCCGGGATCTCCGTGTTCCGGAAGTCGGCGACAAGTTCGCGTCCCGGCACGGGCAGAAAGGGGTCGTCGGCCTGATCGTCAGGCAGGACGACATGCCGTTCACCGAGAGCGGCATGAGCCCCGACCTTGTCATCAACCCGCACGCCATCCCGAGCCGTATGACCATCGGGCACATGCTCGAGATGATCGGCGGGAAGGTCGGCGCCCTCGAAGGCCACCGGATCAACGGGACGGCATTCGGCGGCAACCAGGAATCCTCCATCCGCCAGTCCCTCAGGAAACTCGGGTTCTCCCATACCGGCCGGGAGGTCATGTATGACGGCATCACGGGTAAAGCGTTCAAGGCCGACGTCTACATCGGCGTGATCTACTACCAGAAACTGTACCACATGGTCTCTTCCAAGATGCATGCACGGTCCCGCGGCCCGGTGCAGGTCCTCACCCGCCAGCCGACGGAAGGGAGGGCGCGTGAAGGCGGTCTCCGGTTCGGTGAGATGGAACGGGATGTCATGATCGGGCACGGGGCGGCGATGGCCCTCAAGGAACGGCTGCTCGATGAGTCCGACAAGGTGCAGGAGTATGTCTGCGCCCACTGCGGCATGGTCGCCATGCTCGACCGGAAACGGAACATGACCCGCTGCCTTGCCTGCGGGAACGAGACGGATATCTACCCGGTCGAGATGAGTTACGCGTTCAAGCTGCTGCTGGACGAGATGAAGAGCATGGGAATAGCGCCGCGTCTCCGGCTTGAGGACGTGGTGTGAGGAGGTCAAGTCATGCCCAGCCCAAAACGAATTGGAAAGATTGAATTTGGTTTGTTGTCTCCCAAGGAGATCCGGGAGATGAGTGTCCGGAAGATCATCTGGGCGGACACTTATGATGATGATGGCTTCCCCTACCCGCAGGGGCTCATGGACCTGAACCTCGGTGTCATCGATCCGGGGCTCCGGTGCAAGACCTGCGACCAGAAGGCGAGCGAGTGCCCGGGCCATTTCGGGCACATCGAGCTCGCAAAACCGGTCATCCATGTCGGGTACACCCGGCTGATCCGGAAACTCCTGCGCGTGACCTGCCGTGAATGCGGCCGGGTCCTGCTATCGCCCGACGAGGTCGAGAAAGTAATCGGTACCGAGGATGACCTCACCGGCGACCAGATCTCGGAGAAGGATGTTAAGAAAGAGCGGGTCTGCCCCCATTGCGGCGCCCAGCAGCTCAAGATCAACTTCGAGAAGCCGACAACGTTCTCGGAAGTCATGATCGAGGAAGGCAAGAAGATCGAGCACAAGCTGACCGCGGCAGACATACGGGCCCGGCTGGAGAAGATCCCGGACGAGGACTTAGTCCCCCTCGGGATCAACCCCCAGGTCGCCCGCCCGGAGTGGACCGTACTCACGGTCCTCCCGGTGCCGCCGGTTACGATGCGGCCCTCGATCATCCTTGAGAACGGCCAGCGATCGGAAGACGATCTCACGCACAAGCTCGTTGATATCATCCGTATCAACCAGCGGTTCAAGGAGAACCAGGACGCAGGCGCCCCCCAGCTGATCATTGAAGACCTCTGGGAACTCCTCCAGTACCATGTCACGACCTACCTTGACAACGAAGTTGCCGGGTGCCCCCCGGCCCGGCACCGGAGCGGCAGGCCGTTGAAGACCCTCTCCCAGCGGCTGAAGGGAAAGGACGGACGGTTCCGTGGCTCGCTCTCGGGCAAACGTGTGAACTTCTCGTCCCGTACCGTCATCTCGCCGGACCCCAACATCAGCGTCACCGAGGTCGGTATCCCGCGTGCGGTCGCAAACGAGATGACCATCCCCGTCCGTGTCACTCCCTACAATCTTGAAGAACTCAAGCAGGTGGCAAGGACCGGCCCGGTACGGGCAAAGGTCGGGGATCCCTGCGGGGCAAACTACGTGATCCGGCCGGACAACCGGCGCCTGCGGCTCGGGGCCGACAACCTCGAGACCGTCGCCGACATGCTCGAACCCGGCTGGACGGTCGAACGCCAGCTCCGGGACGGGGATGTCATCCTCTTCAACCGTCAGCCCTCGCTGCACCGGATGAGTATCATGGCCCACCGGGTCAAGGTCATGGAGGGCAGGACATTCCGGCTCAACCCGGCAGTCTGCCCGCCGTATAACGCCGATTTTGATGGAGATGAAATGAACCTCCATATCCCGCAGACCGAAGAGGCGCGGGCTGAAGCCTCGATCCTCATCTCGGTCCAGGAGAACATCCTCTCGCCGCGGTTCGGCGGGCCGATCATCGGCGGTATCCACGACCATGTCTCGGGCATCTTCATGCTCACGCACGGCCTGCGCTATTTCAACAAGGAGGAAGTGCTCTACCTCCTCCGGTTCCTGGATATCGAGCACCTCCCGAAACCGGTAAAGACCGGCGACGGAGGAGAAGCATGGACCAACAAGCAGGTATTCTCCCAGATCCTGCCGCCCGAGCTGAACATGGTCTTCCATGCAAGTTCCTGCCAGAACTGCGATACCTGCAAGAAGGAGCAGTGCGAGCGGGATGCCTATGTCCGGATCATCGACGGCAAGCTCGAATCAGGGACCATCGACAAGAAAGCCATCGGGGCATTCGACGGCCAGATCCTGAACCGGATCATCCGGCAGCACGGGATGCGCCGGGCTGCAAATTTCATCGATGACTTAACAAGACTCTCGATCCGTGGCATCATGATCGACGGATTCTCGTTCGGGATCGATGACGAAGACCTCTCCAAGACCGAATACGGGCAGATCGACGATGTCCTCAACAACGCGGCACTCGATGTCGACCGCAGGATCAAGATCTACGAGGACGGCCAGCTTGAACCGATGCCCGGCCGTACCGTTGAGGAGACTCTCGAGATGCAGATCATGCAGGTGCTGGGAAAAGCCCGTGACCAGACCGGTCAGA
>CAZNLI010000014.1:0-35537 GCA_964574125.1 uncultured Methanoregula sp. | reverse complement strand
ATGCGTGGAGCAGGATTCGAACCTGCGAACGCCTGCGCGATGGGACCCTAAATCCCACTCCTTTGACCGGTCTCGGAAATCCACGCTCTGGTGCCTATGCTGTCGGGCCCGGCAGATGCCTGAACACGGAACGACTGGCCGGGCGATACCGGCCCTTCCGCACACTATTCATTCAACGGGCAATCGTTAATAGTATTGTAGTCTCTTCGCGGATTTCAAAAAAACGGCTCCCCCGGTTCCGGATTTGGTTCCGGATTTCCGGATGGGATTCCCCAGCCCGCGTTACATCTCTATCCTTGTGACAACGCCGTGGATCTTGTCCGAAGGGAGCTTGTAGAACTGGACAACGGAGGGGGAGAGCTTCTTGATGATCCCGAATATGCGCCAGGCAGTTGTGGTGCCGATGATCTCTTCCATGCCGTAAAAGATCGTCTTCTCGTCGATTCCTGCCTCACGGAAGATTGCATCCACATCGACAATCTCCATGTACCCGATATAAATTTCGAAGATCGAGAGACCTTCCGTCAGCTCACGGGTGAGCCCCCACGTGACGCCGAACGGCTTGTCGGTGCGGATGATGGAGACGATGATGTTCTCATCGTAGATGATCCCGTTTTTGAACATCGTTCTCGGGATGTACTGGGGGATCTTGCGGAAATCCCGGGCAAAAAAGAGGGCAGTTCCCTTGATCCGTGGCGCAGATGAGTAGGTCGTCCGGAATGCAGGCAGGAACTCTTCGAATGCAACCGGCTGGAGTGCCTCTCCCATGCGTTCCTGCCCGCGGGTATAGATCAGGATCACCGCGAGAGGGACCGAGGCAAATACCAGGGACCAGAACCCGCCGAGAGGGATCTTATGGATCGTTGAAGCAAGGAAGATGAGGTTGACGGCAAGCACGAAACAGGAGAGGAAGAATTTCCCGGCTTCTCCTTTTCTCAAAAAGATCCAGGTGAGCAGGATTCCCGTGATCGCCATCGTCCCGCTCACCGCAAGTCCATAGGCAAGCGTCAGGTTGTTCGAGGTGCGGAAGATGATCATGACCAAGAGGACGGATACCATCATGAGCCAGTTCACGACATCGATGTAAATCTGGGATCGCAGCTTGATGGACGTGTATTCGATCCGGAGGAGGGGGATGATCCGGGTCGTGATCCCCTGGTATACAACCGAGAAGATGCCGGAGATCATGGCCTGCGATGCAATAATCGTGGCAGCAATGGAGAGGAGAAGGAACGGAACGTAGAGGTCCTGAAACGTTGTGAAGACCATCTCGAAGAGGATGTTCTTTGTCCCCGGGTGGCTCAGTAAAAATGCTCCCTGCCCGAGGTAATTGATCGCGAGCGCGACAAAAACAATGTACCATGCGTTGATGATGGGTTCGCGCCCCAGGTGTCCCATGTCCGCGTAGAGGGCTTCTCCCCCGGTTGCACAGAGTATCACGGAAGAGAGGATGAAAAATCCCTCAATGCCGTTATGCATCACATAGTTCCATGCGTAGAGGGGATTTATGGCAAGGAAGACCTGCGGGGCGGAAAAAACGCAGACTGCCCCGATGAGTGCAAGCGCCGCAAACCAGATCACCATGATCGGGCCGAATGTCCATGCAACCTTCTCGGAACCCCGGGCCTGGAACAGGAACAGGAATATTGCGATGACCGCAGCGATCAGGATGAGGGTTCCCTGGGACAAATGCGAGAGGGATGGGATCAGAACGATGCCCTCAACGGCAGAAAGGAGACTGATTGCAGGGGTTATAACCCCGTCCCCGATAAACAGGGAGATCCCGACAATTGCAAGGAGAGTAACAAACGATGCTTTATTGCCGGATTTCAGGAGGGGGAGGAGGATCTCCTTGAGCACAATGGTTCCCCCCTCACCTTTGTTCCCAAGATGCATTGCAAGGTAGGTATATTCCAGGGAGACGAGGATGGTGAGAGTCCAGATGATGAGCGAGAGGATGCCAAGAATGTTGGAAGGGGTTGGCGGGATCAGTAAAAAGATCGCCGTCAGAGTATAGATCGGGCTCGTGCCGATATCTCCAAAGACGAGCCCAATCGATTTGACAATCTCGCCCGGAGAAAATGTCCGCTTATTCATCCTGTGATAGAATGGTGAAAGGCAGAAAGGGATAATCCTTTCTTTGTACGCGCAATCCGGAACAGGAAAAACCAGAAAAACGTTTTTGCAACCGGGATTCTGCAACGGGAAAAAAGACCTGCGGTTTCTTTCCCGTGAACACAATTTTATATCCCTGCACCAGAATGTTTTTGCAACCTTATGGATTCAGGTACAAGCAGCAGGCAGCTATGATCAGGATTGCAATTGCCGGGAAAGGCGGCGTGGGAAAGACACTGGTGGCAGCCGGGCTTGCACAGGCATTTGCCGGATCCGGGCAGAGGACACTTGCCATCGACGCGGATCCCTCCCCGAACCTTGCGCTTATGCTCGGGCTTTCCGTCGCAGAATCGGAGGCAATTGTCCCGTTATCCGCTAACGAGGACCTGGTCCGCGCTAAGACTGCGACACGGTTTCCCGGAGTATACAACCTGAGTTTCACCGTTGACGATATCGTGCGGGATTTCACCGTCCCGACTCCTGCCGGAGTCCACCTCCTCGTCATGGGGACGATCCAACGGATGGGTGCCGGGTGTTCCTGCCCGGCCAACACCCTGCTCCGGAACGTATTGCACCGCCTTGTTACGGGAGAAGACGAGGTAATCATCCTCGATATGGAGGCAGGCGTCGAGCACCTGGGGAGGGGGACTGCAGAGAACGTTGACCTTTTCCTTATAATCACTACCGCTGACAGCAGGGCACTTGCAACGGCCGGGTCGGTTGCCCGGATCGCAACGGAGGCAAAGATCCCCCGGGTTATGCTGGCAGGAAACCGGATCCGGAATGCCCGTGAAGAGGAGATCATCCGGGATTTCGGGAGGGAACGGAATATTCCCGTTCTCGGCCTGATCCCGTACGATGCCCGGGTATCCGAAGGCGGGATAGCCGGGGAATCCGTCCAGCAGCTGAAGGATTCTGCGGCACTGAACGCAATCCGGAAGATGGTGGAAATCATAACCGGCCGCAGTAATCAGGGGAAAAAGGCCGGACATGGATCTGGTTCACGATGAAAACGCTGGTAACTCTCGGACGCGGGGGCACGGGAAAGACGAGCTTTGTAACGCTGATGGCGAAATATTGTATCGAATCCGGCTCCTCACCGGTGCTCCTGGTTGACGCGGATCCTGACCAGAACCTTGCCGAGATGGCCGGGATCGATCTTGAACGGGAAGGCATCAGGACTATCTCGGAACTCCTCATGGAGACCTTCATCAAGAAAGGCGGAACGACTATCGGCATCCCGCCTGCCGAACGCATCGAGAACACGATCTGGGAGCGGGGCTTATACGAGGGCAGTTCGTTCGATCTCATCGCGGTTGGCACCAAGTGGGTTGAAGGGTGCTACTGCCTTCCGGACTCAGCGCTGAAGCAGGCGCTCTCATCCATGACCCGGAACTACCGGTATGTCCTGATCGATTCACCGGCAGGGATCGAACATCTCAACAGGAAGATAGCTTCGGAGGTGGACGATCTCTTCGATATCATGGGCCCCTCCCATAAATCGCTCCAACACGTAAACCGGGCGTACCGGATTATCCGGGAAGTCGGCATCGGTTTCAAAAACTTCTACCTTATCGGGGGATGCCTGTTTCCGGAGTTCCTGGAAGAAGAAGCGGTCAGATCGACCGGCCATGAGTATCTGGGCAAGATCGCATTTGATCCGGAAGTGGAGGAACGGGTGATCTCCGGCCGGTCGCTCCTTGACCTGCCATCCGATAACCCGGCCTACTGCTCCGTTATGAAGATCCTGAAAAAGGCCGGGTATTAAGAACCATGATCCGGAAATGCCGGGGCAAGCATGCCCCTTCAATCCATCGGATCCCCATGAATCCCTTTGGATAACCTTATGAATGCCCCTTGTCAAACGTATGGTTTGAAATTCCGGTTGTGTCCTGGTTGAAGAAGAAAAATATCAATGTCCGGATCGGGGAACTCCAGTCAGATCTCGGGAAGATAAAGGATCTCGAACTCTCGATTGGTAAGATCTCGGCAGAAACATGGAAGGAACCGGAAGGCCCGACGCCCTATCCTTCAGCGACTGCGCTGCGGTCCTGGGACAGGACGCTCCTCTCCCGGTATCCCCCGTTCTACCTGCCGTTCTGCGACCTCTGTTGTCTCTGCACGTACGGCAAGTGCGACTTAACCGGGAACAAACGCGGTGCCTGCGGCATCCACATGGCTGCCCAGCAGTCCCGGATCGTCCTCCTTGCAGCCTGCATCGGCGCGGCAACCCACACGAGCCATGCGCGGGACCTGGTTTCGCACGCGATCCGCAAATTCGGTGCCGATTATCCTCTGGATGTCGGCGGGCTCTCGGTCGAAGTGGAGGCACCGGTGATCCGCCTTGTCTGCGGGATCAAGCCGGAGAGGCTCGGGGATCTTGAGACGGTCCTCGATTACCTTGAGAACCAGATCACCCAGCTCCTTTCAGCAGTGCATACCGGCCAGGAAGGCGACAACCTTGACTTTGAGTCAAAAGTCCTGCATGCAGGCATGATCGATCAGGTCGGCATGGAGGTTGCGGATATCGCACAGGTCTCGGTCTTTCGTTTCCCGAAGGCGGACCCGGATGCCCCGCTCGTGGAGCTCGGGATGGGCACGGTTGACACCAAAAAACCCGTCATACTTGTCATCGGCCACAACGTCCCCCCGTCAATTGCGATCATCGATTACCTGAAAGAGAAGCGGCTGACCGGAGAGGTCGAGGTGACCGGCATCTGCTGCACAGCTGTCGATCTCACCCGGTACTCACCAGGTGCCAAGATCATCGGCCCTATGTCCTGGCAGCTCCGGTATATCAGGAGCGGGATCCCGGATCTCATCGTCGTTGACGAACAATGCATCCGGGCCGATGTCCTGTCCGAGGCCGGGCAGGTCGGCATCCCGGTGATTGCAACCTCGGAGAAGAACTGTCTCGGGCTCACCGACCGGACACGCGATCCCGCCGATGAGATTGTTGCGGATATTGCAGGAGGGACGGTTGCCGGGGCCCTTATTCTCGACCCGGACAAGGTTGGTGAAGTTGCTGTAAAGACCGTCTGCCTCACCGCGAGCCAACATAAGAAGCGACAGGTGCTCCTTGCCGTAGAGGCGATCATCGAGCAGGCAAAGACCTGCACCCAGTGCAAGATGTGCCGGCGGGCCTGTCCCAACGATCTCCATATCCCGGATGCCATGAAGGCTGCGGGAAAGGGCAGGACCGGCATGATAGCCGAAATGTACGATGAATGCATCGGGTGCGGGCGCTGCGAGCAGGCCTGCCCCCAGAAGATCCCGGTTCATACGCTGATCGTTTCAGCAGCCTCCGGACAGATCCGGTCGGAGAAGTTCCTGATGCGCACGGGACGCGGCGCAATCCAGGACCTCGAGATCCGGAATGTCGGCGGCCCCATTGTCCTTGGCGAGATCCCGGGCATCGTCGCGTTCGTCGGTTGTTCGAACTACCCGAAAGGGGGAAAGGAGGTTGCCGAGATGTGCACGGAGTTCTCCCAGCGGAGGTATATTGTCTGCACTTCCGGATGTACGGCGATGTCCATCGGTATGTACCGGAACGGGGAGGGAAAGAGCCCGTACGAGGTAAGCCCCGGGGAGTTTGACGCGGGGGGGATCGTCAACGTGGGTTCCTGCGTCGCAAACGCCCATATCGCGGGAGCCGCCATCAAGATTGCGAGCATCTTTGCCCGGCGCAACCTGCGGGGCAACTACGAGGAGATCGCGGATTACGTGTACAACCGCGTTGGCGCCGTCGGGGTGGCCTGGGGCGCGATGTCCCAGAAGGCCGCTGCAATCGCGAGCGGGTTCTGGCGACTTGGGATCCCCGTTGTCGTCGGACCGCACGGGACGAAGTACCGGAGGATGCTCCTTGGCAGGGCGGACCGGAAGGAGGACTGGTATGTCCATGACCGCAGGACCGGTGAGAAGGTGTATACCGGGCCGGTTCCCGAGCACCTGTTCTTTGCCGCCGAGACCAAGGAGGAGGCAATGGTCATGGTTGCAAAACTCTGTATGCGGCCCAACGATACCAGCAAGGGCAGGGCTATCAAGCTCACCCACTACATCGATCTCCACAAGCGGTACTTCGGGACGACCCCCTCGGATGTCCCCCTGTTCGTACGGACAATGTCCGATATTCCGGTAACCATGAAGAAAGAGATCCAGGAGATCTTAAAGAAGCAGGACTGGAAAGAGACCGTCATCCCTGATCCTTCCATGCTCAAATCCCAGGTACGGAAAAAAGAGGGGGCATAAAGAGTCATGCCGCTTGCAGATTCCTGGCAGACCGCCGAGGTGGGTGGCCCGAAGAAGGCATCGGTCATCGTCAAGCCCGAAGTCGCCGATGCGATGATCAAGCGGGCGAAACGCCCGGTCCTCATCATCGGGCACCTTGCGGCAGAGATCGATCTTGACGACAAGAAGATGATCGATTACCTGCTCGATCTCGCAAAAAAGGGGAATATCCCGGTGATCGCGACTGCGCATACCAACCAGTATCTTATAAAGCGGGGGTACCACAAGGCCGGCATCCTGCCCGCTGTCGAGACCGGGCACCGGTTGTGCGACCCGGCATGGAAAGGGATCGACGGAAAGGAACCGTATGACCTTGCGATCTTTGCCGGGCTGCCCTATTACATGGAATGGACGATCCTCTCAGGACTCAAGCACTTTGCCACCCACCTGAAAACTATCACACTTGACAATACCTACCAGCCGAACGCGAGCTGGTCCTTCCCCAACCTGTCGGTCAAGGACTGGCTCGAGAACTTAAAGGCAATTATCGGGAACGCGGAGGGGTAGATCCGGCATGTTTGACGATATTCCTGTGGATGTCGGGCTCGTTCATGTCGGCGAACGGATCCGGAAGAACGACGTGTATGTCGAACTCGGGGGCCCGGATATCAGGGAAAAGTTCGAGCTTGTCCGGGTAAGAAGCCCGGAATGCATCAGCGACGGGACCATAACCGTTGTCGGGCCGGACCTCTCCGGCATGGAAGAAGGGAAGAAGTACCCGTTCGGCATCCTGCTCGAAGTGAGCGGAAATGAACTCGAAGAGGACCTGGAAGGCGTCATCGAGCGGAGGATCCATGAATACAGCAACTATATCGAGGGGTTCATGCACCTCAACCAGCGCTATGACATCTGGACCCGGGTTTCAAAGAAAGCCTACGGGAAAGGCTTCACGACCCTTGCTTACCTCGGCCGGATCCTTGAGAGGCTGATGAAGAACGAACTTCCCATCATCGAAAAACTTCAGGTGACGTTCTATACGGATCCTGAAAAGATATCCCCCGCCTATGCCGAAGCAAAAGCAATCTACGAAAAACGGGATGCCCGGGCACGGGGGATGACGGACGATGACGCGGATGTCTTCTACGGGTGCGCCCTCTGCCAGTCGTTTGCCCCAAGCCACGTCTGTGTGATCACCCCCCAGCGGTACGCCAACTGCGGCGCGATCAGCTGGTTTGACGGGAGGGCTGCCGCGCGGATCGACCCGAAAGGCCCGATATTCCCGATCGAGAAGAGTGAATGCCTTGACCGTGACAAAGGGGAGTATTCCGGGGTCAACGAGAGTGCAAAGAAACGGTCGCTTGGCGAGGTGAGCCGGGTCTACCTGTACAGCGCATTCACCTATCCTCACACCTCCTGCGGGTGCTTCGAGGGGATTGCCTTCTACATCCCGGAGGCCGAAGGGTTCGGGATCGTGATGAGAGGATACCGCGATCTCACGGTGAACGGGCTGCCGTTTTCGACCATGGCAGAATCGACGGCCGGTGGCCGGCAGGTTGACGGGTTCCATGGGATATCGCTCGAGTACATGCGATCCTTAAAGTTCATGGCGGCTGACGGCGGGTATGCACGGATCGTCTGGATGCCCTCCGACTTAAAAGACCAGCTTGCCCCGTTCATACCACCGGAACTCTTTGGGAAGATCGCAACGGAGAAGGATGTAAAAACCATCGACGAACTCCGGCAGTTCCTCACCCGGAAGAACCACCCGGTGCTGGAACGATGGAAGGAACCGGAAGCTACACCGTCAGAAAAGATCCCGACCGGCACGGTTGTCGCGGCAGGCGACCTGCCGATACTCGCCAACGGGTTTAAGATCATATTCAGGAACGCCCGGATCTATGCCGACCATGTCACGATCGTTCCTGTCCGCAATGAGCCAAAGAGAGGTGACGGGAGGAAATGACAAACGGAAATGAACCGGAACAGAAATCCCGGCAGAAGAAGCAGGAAAATTCGCTGACCGGCCTGCTCTCGCTTCTCGATGGCGTGGAGACCATCGACCTCGAACATTTCACGCTGGAGGTCAAAGACCTTGAACTCTTTATCCCCACCGGGAACGGCATGTTCCATCCCACTCCCGGGATCGCGAAACAGGAAGTGCGGAGAAGACCCGTAACCCTGATCCCCGAGACCTTCGTCCCGTATCACGAACCGTGCCCGGGCAGGATCAGCGAAGTGGTGCTGGGTGCAACCCGGAGCGAGGGCGGGAGCCGGGGCCGGTCCCTGAAAATCGGGGGATCCGATGCCCCGCCGTTCACGTTCTCCGGAAATCCGCTCCGGAACCCGCCGCTGCTTGCGCTGGATGTATTCGATATGGAGGTGCCCCTCCCCCGGGCACTGAAGGAGAACGTCCGGGAGGTCATGGGAGATCCCGCGGAGTGGGCCCGGATCAATGTCGAAAAATTCGGGGCGGACATGATAACCGTGCACTTGATGTCAACCGACCCGCTCATCCGCGACGCTTCTCCCGGCGAGGCGGCAAAAACCGTCGAAAGCGTGCTTGAAGCGGTCGATGTCCCCCTCATCATTGGTGGATGCGGGGATCCCCGGAAAGATGCCGAGGTCTTTGTAAAAGTAGCGGAAAGCGCTTCGGGCGAACGCCTTTTGTTAAACTCGGTGACGCTCGACATGGCGGATGCAAAGACCCTGGAGAAGGTGGCCCGTGCGGCACAAGAGCATAACCATGCCGTCCTTGGCTTTACCGGCCTTGAGATCAACAAGGCAAAGGAACTGAACCGGAGGCTGTACGAATATCTCCCGAGAGAGAGTATTGTCATGGACCTGACGACCGTCGCGCTCGGATACGGTCTCGAATACTCGTTCTCTATCCATGAACGCGCCCGGCATGCAGCCCTCATGGGTGATGTTGAACTGCAGCATCCGACAATCTCTGCCTCGACCAATGCCTGGGCGGCGCGGGAGGCATGGATGCAGATGGATGCAAAATACGGGTCCCGGGATATGCGGGGACCGATCTGGGAGACAATCAACGCTCTCACGCTCCTCCTTGCCGGTGTCGACGTGTTCATGATGATGCATCCTGCCACCATCAGAACGATGAGGGATGTCGTAGCCGACCTGATGAACCCGAAAAAAGCGGACACGGAACAGGTCGCCCGGTGGGCGGAAGCGAGGATCTGAGGAGAGGATCATGGCGGACAAGGTTGTCAGAAAGAATATCCGTGAGATCAGTCCTATCGATGTCTACCGGCTCCTTCCCCGGACAAACTGCCGGGAGTGCGGGGAACCCAACTGCATGGCATTTGCAACCCGGGTCGTGAACGGGGAACTGACGATTGAGGCCTGCCCCCCGCTCGGGAAAGAGGAGTACCGGACGGCACACGATGACCTCGCAACTCTGATGACACCCCCGGTCAGGACGGTTGTCTTCGGGAAAGGAAAGCGTGAGATCCGGATCGGCGGGAAATATGTCCTCTACCGGCACGAGTTCACGTACCATAACCAGACCCCGATCGCCCTTGACGTGAGCGACGATCTCCCGGCCCGGGATCTCGCAAACCGGATCCAGGCGATTACCGAATTCTCCTACAATTACATCGGCCGGACCCTCACTCTCGATGCGATTGCCATCCGGTCCACGAGGAACGACCCTGCTGTCTTTGCCGCGACGGTCCAGACGGTCGCTGCCCGGACGGACCTCCCCCTCATCCTCTGTTCGTATTCCCCCGCGATCATCGAGGCCGGCCTTGCAAAGGCAGGCGACAAACGCCCGCTGATCTACGCAGCCACACACGAGAACTGGAAAGAGATGGCGGACCTCGCGCTCCGATACAACTGTCCTCTTGTCGTCTCCGCACCGGATGACGTTGCGCACCTGCGCTCCATGACACGGACGCTTGCAGAATACGGCATACAGGACCTTGTCCTTGACCCGGGCACATTTGTCGATCCCGTCATCGGGCCGACGCTCCGGAACTTCACCGACATCCGGCATGCGGTCTTCAGGAACCACGACGATCTCCTCGGGTATCCCCTGCTCGGGATCCCGATGACCGCCTGGCTTTCCCCCGAGATGTCGAAGAAGGTCGTTGCCTGGAAGGAAGCCTGCGCTGCATCCCTGCTCATGACCCGGTACGCGGATCTCCTGATTATGCACAGCCTTGACGGGTGGGTGCTCCTTCCCCAGCTGATCTGGCGGTTCAACATCTACACCGATCCGAGAAAACCGGTCTCGGTCGATCCTGGCGTCCGTGAATTCGGCCTGCCGGACAAAAATTCCCCGGTGCTTGTAACGACGAACTATGCCCTGACGTACTTCACCGTTGAATCCGATATTAAATCGGCAAATATCACCTGCTACCTTGTCGTCGTAGATACCGGAGGGATTAGCGTCGAGAGCGCGGTGGCAGGACGGTACCTGACGCCGGACCTGATCGCAAACGCCCTGAAGGAGTACCATGTCGACAAACTGGTCAGCCACCGTCACCTCATCCTCCCCGGTCTTGCGGCACGGCTGAGCGGGGAGACCGAAGAGGCAAGCGGGTGGCACGTCATCGTCGGACCGAAAGACTCTTCAGGGATTGCCCAGATGATTATGGATCGCTGGCCTCCGAATGCCTGACAGGGGGCATTACAGCAGTATAACCCGGGAATCATCCTGATTGAATAATCCGTTGGAGAATTTTCCAGCCAGAACGACAGGGGATCCCATGGACAAGAACACCATCCGCGTAACCTTCCAGCCCATGAACCGGTGGGTTGATGTCCCAAAAGGTACTCCTCTTCCGGTCGCGCTCCGTCTTGCAGGAGTTCCCATCGAGAGCATCTGCGGGGGGAAAGGGCTCTGCAGGAAATGCCGGGTCATTCTCGAGAAAGGGACCTGCAGGACCGGGATCGCGGAAGGAGGTCACGAGCTCCCGGAAGAAGAACGGACAAAAGGATATTACCTCGCCTGCCAGGTTATCCCGACCAGCAACTGCGAGTTCACGGTCCCGATCGAGAGCCGGATCGACTCACCCCGGATCCTCATCTCCACCACCCTGAAGATTTCCGATCGTTCACCCATCGTTGCATGGTATCCCGTCGAAGTCTCCCCGCGCGGCGGAGTGCCGGAATCCCACCGGTCGATCCGGCTGCCGGGATACTCGGGAAGGCGCCCGGAGATGCCAGAGAGCATCCACCGCAGGATCCTTGACGCAGAAGAACCTCTCGTTGCTGCCGTATCCGGGGCCATGGATTCCCCGGAGATCCTGTTTATCGAACCGGCCGAAAAAACCCGTCGCCGTTATGGCCTGGCTCTCGACCTCGGTACAACCACCGTTGTCGGATGCCTCACCGATCTCGCTACCGGAGAGATCGTGGCAACCGGTTCGACCCTGAACCGCCAGATAACGTACGGTGAGGAGGTCTTAACCAGGATCGGGTATGCAAAGGGCCCGGGCGGGATCGCAACCCTCCAGAGAGCCGCCGTTGAAAGCGTCAATACCGTACTCTTTACAATCCTGCGCGATTCAAACGTTGCACAGGACGATATCGTATGTATGACGGTCGGGGGAAATACGGTCATGAACCACCTTCTCTGCGGGATCGATCCCGCGTACCTGGATATGGCAAATGCGGGGGTCAGCCGGTTCCCTGTTGTCAGGACGGCCCGGGAACTATCGCTCTCCATCAACCCTGCCTCGCCGGTGTACTGCCTTCCCAATGTCAGCAGGTTTATCGGCGGCGATGCGATTGGCGATGTCATCGTGTCCGGGGTGCTCCGGTCCGAGGAGATGTGCCTTCTCATCGACATGGGAACGAACGGGGAGATCATCCTCGGCAACCAGGACTGGCTCGCTTCGGTATCCTGCGCGTCGGGGCCCGCATTTGAAGGGGCTGGGATCACTGCCGGGATGCGGGCAATGAGAGGAGCGATCGACCATGTCAGGATCTCCCCGCCGGACGGGGAAGCGACCTTTACGGTGATCGGGAATGTTCTCCCGCGTGGCATCTGCGGATCCGGGATTATCGATATCGCCGCGGAGATGGTGAAGGCCGGGATTCTCGATTTCGCCGGAAAACTTGTGCCGGATCACCCGCGGGTACGAACCGGGCCTGAAGGAGCGGAATACGTCTTTCTCACGGCAGATGCCACGGCAACCGGTCGCGATCTTGTAATAACCCAGCGTGATATCGATTACCTCATCGACTCCAAGGCGGCTGCCTGCGGCGGGATTGCAGTCCTTCTCAAAAAGTACAAGGTCTCCCCGTCAGAGGTGCGGCATGTATACCTTGCCGGGGCGTTCGGGGCATATACCGATATTACGAACGCGGTCCGTTTCGGGATCATCCCGGAGTTCGATCACGCCGAGTTCCACCCGATAGGTAACGGCTCCCTCTCGGGCGCCTATGCGGCGCTGATGTCCGGGGACTGCCGCAGGGAGGCGGAACGGGCTGCGGGGATGATGGTCTATATCGATCTCCTTGTCGATACGGATTTCATCGAGGAATATTCAGCCGCAATCTATATACCGGGAAGACCCGAACTCTTCCCCTCGTCGGCAGGGCGATCCCGCTGAACTGCGGGAACAGGCTTTTCTTTCCACGATCCGCGTCCCGGGGCAATTTCATAAATTGTAATGTACCGTATCTGTTCCGTTCTTAACGCCCCGCAGGATCTCCTACTGGGTCATCGTCGCTTCAAATCCCTTCATGAGCCCAAGGACAAGGATCAGGAGCGTCACGACTTCAAGCCTGCCAAGCCACATCAGGAAGATGAATATCCACTTGATGGCAAACGGGCTTGCAGCAGTGATGTATCCGGTCGTAATGCCGGAGTTTGAGAGTGCCGATGCGATCTCGAAGACCACCTCCTCGAGCCGGAACGACGTGATGTACAGGTGCAGGGCAAGGATCGTTGCAGTAAAAATCGTGATCACGTACACGACAATCACGAGCATGTTTCGCGAGATCTCAAGGTCGGAGATCTCCTTTGAAAGGGTACGGCCTTCATACCTGAGCGGAATAAGAACCCGGTTGCTCACGAAAAATCTCCGGAACCACCACGTAATTCCTTCGTAAGCAAGCACGACGCGGTTTACCTTGATTCCCCCGGCAGCGCTTCCCATGGCACCGCCGATGACCATCATCATCGTGATGACTGCAATCGGGACGGTCGCCCAGACGTGGGGGTTTGAGTTCTGGAGCCCGGATGTCGTGATGGATGAGACTGCACAGAAGATGCCTTCACGGATCGCTTCGTGAATGGTCAGGTTGCTGAACGTGTAAAGGTCAAAAGCGATGACCGCGGAACCCACGGCGGCGATCAGCGCGATCACCCGCACGGCCTGGTCTTTGAACATCGCCATAATCTTGCCGTGGTACATCAGGAAATAGACCTTGAACGGGATTGCACCGGCAAGCATGACGGGGATGAGGAACAGTTCCAGGAGAGGGTTGTTGTAGTACGCAAGTCCCCCGGCATGCAGCGTGAGCCCGCCGGTCGCAAGCGCGACCATGACAAGGTTTAACGAATCCCATAACGGGATTCCCGAGAGCATCACAAGGCCGGTGAAGAAGAACGTCAGGAAGAGATAGATCCGCCACATCCTCCGCCCGGTCGAACCGGTCTTTGGAATGATCTCCTCTGGACGGCCCTCGGAACGAAAGAGCCTGAAGAGGGTCAGGTGCGTCTTCTTCCGGAGGGAGATACCGAACGCGATGATGCCGATGCCACCCATCCACTGGGTGAACGACCTCCAGAATAAAAGAGCGTTCGGGACTGATTCGGGTGAACCGATCATCGTGAAACCCGAACCCGTCCAGCCGGACATGGCCTCAAAAATGCTGTCCGTATAGCCCATGTTCAGGCCAAAGAAGAACGGGAGCGCTCCGATCAGCGCAAGGGTAAACCAGGATAATGCAACCGAGATCAGGGTGACCGATACCGGGGGGGCAATCCCGGCCCTCACCGGTAATTTTTTCAGCGGGATCGAGAGGAGAAAGAAAGCTGCCGGGGCCGAGAGCAGCGGGAGAAGCATCCCCCATTCCCGGAAGATCAGACAGACTGCCACCGGGAGGAGCGAGGCAATCGCAAGAAACTCGAAGACGAGGCCCAGGTCGTGCAGAATGAAGGATATGTATTCGAACTGCTTCATCGCTGAGAGAGCTGGTTACACGTCTTGCATGTTATGGGTATCGCAAACCCTGCCAACCCGGGTTTTAAGAATGGAACAGAAGTTCCATATGTTTTTAATCCGGGAGTTGCGCACTATGATTGATGAAGCAGCTCACCCATGACCTCCTGCCGTTGCTGCTGATGGCAGCGATCGTCATTGCGACGCTTGCCGCATTCTGGGAGCTGCTCGATGTCGTCGTCCTCTCGGTCTCGATTGCAGTCGTGCTGTATCCCGCCCACCTCTTCTGTTCCCGGTTCATGAACCGGTACCTCTCCGCCGCACTCGTTACCGTGCTTGTCTTTGTCATCCTTGTTGCCGCGGTATTTACGACGGTCTCCGTCGTCTCCTCCGGCAGGGGTGTTCTTGAAGACCATGTCAACACGATCGAGGACTGGGTCAAGGCATCGTCAGGTTCACCGGTTTTCAACCTGCCATTGGATCGCCAGCAGGTGGCCGGTTGGTTCGAAAAAGCCGAAGAACTCGTAATCGATTACTGGAACGCTCTCGTATCGGACCCTGTCTTCATCGCATTCAAGGCATTTGTCTTTTTCTTATCCCTCTACATCGTCCTGCTGCACGGCGCTGCCTTTTATACCCGGATCATGTCGCTGGTGCCTGCGCCACTCCTCCCGCATGTGAGCCGGATATCTGCCGTGACCGTCGATACGCTGTTTGCAATCTATATCGTCCACGCGGGGATCTCCATACTCACGTTCTTCATTGCCATCCCGGTCTTCTTCTTCCTCGGGTACGGGAACGTCTTCTTCTACTCGTTTCTCTGTGCGTTCTGCGAGCTCGTCCCGGTCCTCGGGGCATCGGCGATATTCGTCTTCCTTGGCGTCTATGCCCTTGCCACCGGCGACATCAACAGCCTCATCTATATCATCGTTTTCGGGTACATCGGCGTCTCCGCCCTTCCCGAGATCTACATCCGGCCGGTCTTCATGGGCCGCCGCGTAAAACTCCACCCGGTCGCCATGCTGGTGGGATTCATCGGCGGCGTCATCACGATGGGCATGACAGGTTTTATCCTTGGCCCGGTCTTTATCGTGGTTGCCATCACCGGTTATAAGATCCTGCTCGAAGAGAGACGGGAGCATGCAGGCGACGGGTCAAAAGAAGGGACCGGGTAACAAGTCCGAAGGTTCCGGAAATTTACCTGCCTGCACCTGACGGCAGCTGTTGATCCATGCCGTTACCTGAGTTCCCGGAGCTCGCACTCGATCCAGTCGTGGATCACCTGCTTCATCCCCGCCCGCGTCATTCCCGGAGCATACCGGACCCGGATCTCCACTTCAAGGAGATCGAGGAGCGGGGTCACGATCTTCATGTACTGGCCGGTCCCGGAGATCCCCCCGCACCGGGTGATCTTCTGTACTACCAGATCGTTGAGGTGCTCAAATTCGCCCGTAGCATCGACAATGCTCTCAAGGGTCATGACCCCCTTGCAATGGGTGAAAAGGTCCATTTCAAGGTCTTCAGAATTTTCCGGTGCATCGGTTGGTTCTGGCATGGCGGATCCTGCGGGTTTGCGTTCCCCGGCGTCGTCCCCGGGGCATGAGCAGAACGGACGGATTTTATTTCAAAGGTCCTGCCCGATACGGTATAAGTATCCGGATAACCGGGAACCCTGAAAAAATTACGCTTTTTTGGTTTCCACGTTCGGCTTTGGCAGGTACGGGATGATTGACGAGGCAATCTTTGCAATGTCCATCGACTGGAGGATGACGATTCCGGGCCCGGTGAGCGTTGTCACAAAGAGCCCTTCCCCGCCAAAGACAATCGAGGTGATCCCGCCGGCAAGCATGATGTCGTAGGTGACCGTGCTGTCAAATCCCACGACGAGCCCGGTCTGGACCTTGATGATCTCCCCCTCTTTCAGGTTGAGCGCGATGATATCCCCGCAGCAGTGGAGGAATGCGCTGCCGTTCCCCCGCATCTTCTGCAGGATGAAGCCGTTTCCCGCAAAAAGCCCGGTCCGGAACTTCTTGACAAGCGCGGCATCGAGCGTGATTCCCTCGTCGCAGCAGAGGAACGAGTCGCGCTGGGCAATGAACTCCCGGTTCCCGTCAAGGGTGACCTGAAAGATCTTTCCGGGAACATTCCCGGCAAAGGAGACGAACCCGGGCAACCCGAGCGGGGAGAACCTTGTAAGAAAGAGACTCTCCCCGGCAATCACACGTTTCAGCCCGCCGATGATGCCACCGGTCATCCGGGATTCCATCTTCATGTGACCGCTCATGTTCACCATGGCCCCGGCCTCGGCCATGATTCCTTCCCCGACACCCAGTTCGGCCCTGACCATCTGGAGGTTGGCCCCGATAATCTCGTACTTCATGATCGTACCGTACCAGAAGTGAATTTTCAGACTACAAATGTATTCCGGGATTTTCGTCCCGTTTGAGGGACGACCTGAACACCCTTTGCCCGGGTGCTCGTTCCGGCAAGCCTGCCGGTCGAGAACGCCGCCTGGAGGTTATATCCGCCGGTATCGCCGTCAATATCCAGCACTTCGCCGGCAAAGTAGAGGTTCTTTACCAGCCGGGATTCCATGGTCTTGTGGTTGACTTCAGAGAGAGCAACGCCCCCGCGCGTCACCATCGCTACCGAAAAATCCCCAAGATCGTCAATCGTGAGCGAAAGCGAAGTCAGGGACTCCGCAAGCCGGTTCCTCTGTCCTGCCGTGAGGTGGGCACAGGAGAGATCGGGATCGATACCCGAGATCGTGAGGATTCTTGCAACGATGCGCAAAGGCAGGTTGTACGGTAAAAGAAGTGCAGAAATCCTTTGCGAACCATTCGCCTGAATGCGTTTGAGAAGGTCGGCAGAACACTTCTCCCGGTTCATATCCCCGGTAAAAGAGAGCCGGATCCCATCGCCCGGAAGCATCGACCGGGAATTGTCCAGGATTCCCGGGCCGGACAACCCGGTATGGGTGATCAGCACGTCGCCACGGCAGGCACAGACTTTTTTTGTTCCCCGCCAGATCGAGAATGAAAGATCCGGAAACGATATGCCGGCAAGGCCGGCAAACGGGAAATTGCGGATGGAGACCGGCGTGAGTGCCGGCGCTTGCGGGACGACAGTGTGCCCGAGCGCTGCCGCGATGCGGTACCCGTCCCCCGATGAACCGGTGCCCGGGAAGGATTTCCCTCCTGTCGCAACCACAAGCTGATCTGCAAGACGGGTTGCCCTGGATGTCACGACAAGGAAAAGATCGCCCTTTTTCTCAACCCGGGTCACCGGTTCCCCGCACCGGATCTCCACGCCCGACTCATCGCACTGCCGCAGGAGGACATTGAGGATATCCCGGGAAGACCGGGATTTTGGGAAGACCTTGCCTCCCGGTTCCGTCTCGAGGGGGACGCCACGGGTTTCGAAATACCCGCAGAGATCGCGATTCGTCCAGGAGTACAGTGCAGGCTTGAGAAACCTGCCATGGGACCCGTAATGCCGCAGGAATTCCCTGATTTCGCCGGCATGGGTCAGGTTGCACTGTCCGGATCCAGTCAATACGAGCTTCCTTCCGCAGGAAGCCATCTTCTCAAGGACAAGGGTTTTCCCGCCAGTCCCGCTGCACGCTGCCGCACAGGTAAGCCCCGCAGGCCCGGCGCCAAGAATTATCGTATTGTACCGTGTTTCTGTCGAACTGGTAACCAACGGACGCGTTCACCGGTACAAACGTACCGGCTGGAACCTTAAAAAGAACCATGGTGCCTGCTGCCACTCATTGAACGGAAAAAACAGTACTATCAGATAAAAGGACTTAACGGGCCCGGACTTCAGACTTTGTTCTTCACGAGCAGGGCATACTGCCGGCGCAGGTCCTCGATTTCATCCGGCGTTAAGTCCTTGCGTTTCATCTTCTGGAGATACTGTTCGAGCTGCCGGACGATATGCTCGGCCTCTACGTAGTCCCCGACATCCAGGTACTGCGGCGCTCTTGCAACTTCATACGCCTGTCCGCAGATTGGGCAGAGCTTCCAGCGCTGGAACCGGTCCACGTAGGTAAACGTACGACATCCCGGGCACCGGACAATGACGTACATGGTAATGGTGTAATCGGCATACCCTCAATATATAAATATCGTTCGTTTTGATTCGGGAAATTCTTCCGGAAATATACGACGGTGCAGCCGGACCCGTGGTGAAAGAAATGCCTTTATCGGGGTGCCGGTACAGATTATGTTGGTATGGTAACAATCAAGGTGACCGGCGTAACCGGCCTTCCGATCATCCATAAAGGCGACGATATCCCGGCCCTTATCTGCAAGGATAACCGGTTCTCAGACGGGGATATCCTCTGCATTGCCTCCACGATCTACTCGAAATCAAAGGGCTATACAAAACCGCTTGTCTCCTTTGTGCCGGGCGAACGGGCAAAACGGCTCGCGAAACTGAACGGCGAAGACCCGCGTTTTGTCCAGGCGGTACTCGATGCATCCGCCGATATTATCATGGAGCACCCGTTCATCCTCTCGGAGCTCTCCTTTGGTCATATCGGGGTCCGGGCCGGGGTCGACCAGAGCAATATCGAGGACGGCAACGTGATCTTCCTCCCGCCGGACCCGATGGGATCTGCAGCGGAAGTGCGGGCCGCGATCAAAAGACTGTCGGGAAACGATATCGGCGTCATCATCACCGACACCTGCGGGAGATCGTTCCGGCGCGGCCAGACCGGCAATGCCATCGGGTGGAGCGGGATTGCCGCGATCCGTGATTTCCGGGGGGATACGGATCTCTTCGGCCACGTGCTCAAGATCACCGAAGAAGCCGTGGTCGATGAACTCGCCGGATTTGCAAATTTTGTCATGGGCGAGAGCAACAACGGGGTTCCCGCCGTCATATTCCACGGGTGCCCGAAGTGGGCCGGACATGACAACCTCTACTTCAGCAAGAGCGAGGATATCACGCGGAACATGCTGAAAAAAGCGATGGATCAGTAGAGGATATTCAGCACAAGGACGATCAGGCCGATGGCTGCCGACACCGCCATAACGATCACCGGGCTGATATGGATCGCGCGGCGATCCTCGCTGTCGTAATAGTTGACAAGACCTGCCGAGGACATCAGCCGGCCGCCTTTTTTCTTGGTCATGCATAGATATTTCATTTTGCGATATATAAAAGGAGAGTCAGGATGGCTGAGAAACTTCCGCACGTGATCTCCGGTCATGCAATCGTGGGGGAGGATCTCACGCTTGCGCCAGTCGACATCACGGTTGAACATGGGATTATAACCGGCATCGATGATGCGGCGGAAGTTCCGGATCTCCTGATCTGCCCGGCTCTTTTCAACGCCCATACCCACCTTGGCGATACCGTTGCGATGGACTGCGCGGTAACCGGGGATCTGGAAGCAATGGTTTCGCCCCCGGACGGGCTGAAGCATAAACTCCTGAATGCCGCTGCACCGGTCGAACTTATTGCAGGTATGAGAAAGAGCATCCGGCTGATGGCAGATCGCGGGACGGCCGGGTGCGCGGATTTCCGGGAAGGCGGCCCGGCCGGTGTAGCGGCTCTCAGGAAAGCGGCAGCAGGCCTTCCGTTCCGCACGCTTATCTTCGGGAGGGATGGTGGCGAACGCGTCGCCGACGGGATCGGCATCAGCAGTGCCCGCGACATACCGGACGCAGCGGATCGTGCGGCAGAAACACGGAAGTCCGGGAAACTTGTTGCGTTCCATGCCGGGGAGAAGGATGCCCTTGATATCGATGCCGCCCTTGCCTGCGATCCTGATCTCATCGTCCATGCAACCTACGCAACAGACGCCCATCTCAGGGAGTGCGCCGAGAGGGAGATCCCGATTGTCATCTGCCCGCAGTCAAACTGGATCCTGTCCGTTGCACATACGCCGGATCATCCCCCGGTCCGGCGTATGCTCGAACAGGGGTGCAAAATCTACCTCGGCACGGATAACGCGATGTTTGTCCAGCCGGATATGATGGGGGCAATGGCATTTCTCCACACCGTATACCATGTCCGGCCAACTGATGTTCTCAGGATGGCGGTTACAGGATCCTCGCTTGCCGGTGAACCGTTCTACCTCAAACGGGGCGCGCATGCAAATTTCATAATTTTCAATTCCCGCAGATCGAATCTTGCCTTCTCGAAAGATCCTGTTGCAAGCGTGGTAAAACGGGGATATTCCCTCTGCCCCTGCAAAAACGTTTTTAATTTATAAATTCAAGTAAAAAGCCATGTTTATTCTGGGTGATACCCGTGTTTTCTGACATCCTTGTTGCAATTGACGGTTCGAAGGCTGGCGGGAAGGCATTTGCAGTTGCTGTCGAGGAGGCAAAACTGCATGGTGCCAGGCTCCATGCCATCTATGTTGTCGAGACCGGTCTCTTTTCTTCCCTGCCGGCAGACAATACCGTCGAAATTATGTACCGCGCCCTGGAAAAAGAAGGGGAGCAGGTGCTTGAAAAGGCCCGTCTTCTTGCCTCCGAACAAAAGATAAACGTATCAACCCATATTACGCAGGGTCATGCCGGCACCGAAATCCTGAACTCCGCAAAGAAGCTCAATGCGAGCCTCATCATAGTCGGTTCCCATGGGAAGGGGCAGGCGGACCGGTTGCTTCTCGGGAGCATCAGCAATTACGTGATCACGCACGGGACCATCTCAACCATGGTGGTGAGATCATAACGGACATGCTGGTAAAGGACTACATGACCGCCGACGTAGTCCATGTCGAAATTCCCGGCAATCGTGACGATGTCTTAAAGATCCTCAAACGGACCGGCATCTCGGGAGTTCCTGTCATCAAGAGCAGGAAACTTGTCGGTATCATCACGAGAAAGGATCTCCTGCGCAAACCTGAGGAGACCCAGCTCGGCCTCCTCATGACCGCTAAGCCGACCACGATCGGCCCGGATGCGGATGTCAGGGAGGCCGCAGAACTCCTCGTGAAGAACCGGATCCGCAGGCTCCCCGTTGTCGAGAACGGGAAACTGATCGGCCTGCTCTCCGTTGCCGATCTCATCCACGCGATCGCCCAGCTCAAGATCAAGGACGAGATCAAGGATGCGTTTGTCAGCAAGACTTTCGCGCTCTGGGAGGATACACCCCTTCCCCTGGTCGGGCGGATCATGGAGATCTCCGGCGTTGACGCAATCCCGATCCTGGATGCCGAGAGCCACCTGATGGGGATCATCTCCGAACGGGACCTGATCCGGAACTCGAGCATCGAGGACTCCGTGGGGGTCAGCGACTTCTCCAACGGCACCGATGACGATGAATGGACATGGGAGAGTATCCGGGACATGCATACGATGAGTTATGGCATATCCAAGGTCAAGCTGCCGGACCGGCCGGTCAAGACCGCGATGGTGAAAAACGTCGTGTCCGTCCCGATGAATGCCGAAGTGAGCGAGTGCGCCCTCAAGATGCGCCGCTCCCGGGTCGACCAGCTCCCGGTTGTGAACGGCGACAAGAGGCTTGTCTCCATGCTCTATGACCGGGATCTCATCCGCTGCCTCTGCAGCGTGGCGGAATAAAAAAATTTAAATTTCCCGATAACATTTTAATGATTAAGCGCTTTTACACCATTTGACAGCGTTAAAAAATTTTTTGAGGTATGCTTATGCATATGCCTGAACAGTACCCGGAGTCCATGAAAGGGACAACCACCGTCGGGCTTGTCTTCGCTGACGGGGTTATCCTAGCAACCGAGAAACGGGCGACCATGGGATTCATGATTGCCAGCAGGAAGGCAAAGAAAGTCTACCAGGTGGCAGACCGTATCGGCATGACGACCGCAGGTGGCGTCGGTGACGCCCAGCAGCTGGCCCGCATCCTGACCGTGGAATGCAGTCTTTACCAGATAAGGAGGTCCCGCCCCATCACGGTCGGTGCTGCATCGACGCTGCTCTCCAACTACCTCAACCAGAACCGGTACTTCCCGTACTATGTCCAGCTCCTTGTCGGGGGCATTGACGAGCACGGGCCAAGCGTCTACTCGGTAGATGCCCTTGGCGGCGCAACCAAGGAGGACGACATTGTTGCGACAGGGTCCGGTTCCCCGATGGCATACGGGGTGCTCGAAGACCGGTTCCGGGCCGGCATGAAGGAAGGAGAGGCGATCGATCTTGCAACCCGTTCGCTGAAATCCGCGATGAAGCGCGATGCGGGCTCCGGCGAGGGCATCCATGTCGTCGTGATCACCAGGGACCGGTACCAGGAACTGGGTGAGGATGCTCTCAAAAAATACCTTGGTACAAATAATGCATAACTCTTTTTAGGACTGTTTATTGTATGTTGATCGAAGAGCGGCTGAAAGAACTCAAGGATAAGATCAACGAGAAAGTCCCGATGGGAATCTCGGTAACGCAGGTTGAATTTGAAGGTCCCGAGCTTGTCATCTACACCGATGACCCGAAACGGTTTGCCGATGAAGCGGACCTGATCCGGATCTTAGCGCGGGACCTTCGCAAACGCATCGTGGTCCGGCCTACGATCCTTGAAGAGCCGGAGAAGGCGGTTGCCGATATCAGGACCGTTGTTCCTGAGACTGCCGGGATCACCGACATCTTCTTCGATGCCGACACCGGAGAAGTCCTCATCGAAGCCGAGAAGCCCGGTGTCGTCATCGGGAAGAACGGTGCAACGCTTCGCGACATTACCAAGCATATCGGCTGGACGCCAAAAGTCGTCCGCACCCCGCCTATCGAGAGCTCGACTGTCAAGCAGGTCCGGCAGTACCTCCGGGCTGTCAACGAGGACCGGAAGCAGTTCCTGCGCACGATCGGCCGGCGGATCCACCGGGACATCGTGATCCGGGATGAAGAGGGCAAGGACGCGATTAAAAAAGACCAGTGGGCCCGGGTAACCACGCTCGGGTGCTGCCGTGAGGTAGGGCGCGCTGCGTTCCTCCTCACAACGCCCCACAGCCGGATCCTGATCGACTGCGGGGAGAAACCGGACAACTCGAACGGGACACCGTACCTGTATGTCCCGGAAATCCACCCGCTCTCTTCTCTTGATGCAGTTGTCTTAACCCATGCCCATCTCGATCACTGTGCGCTCATCCCTCTCCTCTACAAGTACGGGTATACCGGCCCGGTCTACTCAACTCCCCCGACCCGGGACCTCTCAGCGATGCTCCAGCTGGACTACCTTGACGTTATCCATAAGGAAGACCGGAAAGTCCCCTACAGCAGCAACGAGGTCAAGGAGTTCATCAAGCATTCCATCACATTAAACTACGGGAGTGTCACCGATATTGCGCCGGATATCAAGCTGACGTTCCATAACGCCGGCCATATCCTCGGCTCGGCAATCGCGCACTTCCACCTCGGCGATGGATTGTATAATATCGCATTCACCGGGGATTTCAACTACAGCCGGAGCCGGCTCTTCAACCCGGCGATCTGCCAGTTCCCCAGGTTAGAGGCAGTCTTCATGGAGAGCACGTATGGCGGTTCCAACGATTTCCAGCCGAGCCGGTCCGACGCGGAACTGAAACTCTACGAGACCATCAACACGGTCCTCTCCCGTGGCGGAAAGGTGATCATCCCGGCGTTTGCTGTCGGGCGTTCGCAGGAGGTCATGCTCGCCCTTGAAGAGGGGATGCGGCTAGAGAAGATCCCGAAGGTGAAGATCTACCTCGACGGCATGATCCGGGAAGCAACCGCGATCCATACGACTTACCCGGAATACCTCAACAACGACCTGCGCAACCAGATATTCCGGGAGGGGATGAATCCCTTCCTTGCCGAATGTTTCCAGCAGGTCGATTCCCCGGATGTGCGGGAGAAAGTGATCGCCGGCGATCCCTGCGTAATCGTCTCGACAAGCGGTATGCTCAACGGCGGCCCGGTCATGGAATACTTAACCAACCTTGCGCAGGACGCGAAGAACGCGCTTGTATTTGTCGGGTACCAGGCTGAGGGAACGCAGGGCCGGCGGATCCAGAAAGGGTGGCGGGAAGTCCCGATGGGAAGGAAAGGCACGATCACGATCAACCTTGAAGTGATGACCATCGACGGCTTCTCCGGGCATTCCGACCGGCGGCAGCTGATGAACTTCATCGGCCAGATCCAGCCGAAGCCGGAGAAGGTCTTCTGCATCCACGGGGACGAGAACAATACCATCGATCTTGCAAGTTCCATCTATAAGCGGTACCATATCGAGACGCACTCTCCCATGAATCTCGAGACCTATCGCATGGTCTGAACGGGGGAGCGGTCCCTTGAGAGCCCGCATCGTCACCTGCCTTGCGATCTTTGCCGTGATGGCGCTCTCGAACGCGGTTGTCCCGCTCCTTCCCCTGTACGGGGACGGGGCAACGCTCCAGGGATTCATCTACTCCGCGTATTTTTTCGGGGCGTTTCTGTTAACAATCCCTGCCGGCGTTCTCTCCGACCGGTTCGGGAGAATTGCCGTCATGCGATCCGGCCTTGCCATCACGGTGCTCACCGGCGCGGCTCTCTGTTTCCTGTCCGATCCGGTTCCGGTCATCGCCGTCCGGCTCATCGAGGGCTTCGGGGCGGGACTCTTTGTCGCTGCGGCGATGGCGTACGTCAACTCCCTGCCGGACCATGAGGTCATGAGCGGGTATTACATGGCATCGCTCAACACGGGGCTCGTGCTGGGACTGGTCGTCAGCGGGTTTCTCGCGGTGTATACCCCAGGCCTCTCCGGCATCATGGTCTTCACCGGCGCAAGTCTCCTTGCCGCTCTCCTCAGTGTTTCCATTCCCGGGGACTCGCCGGTTAACCGCAGACCGGATCCGGGACGCGTCCTGTCCGGCCTTGTGACAAACTACCGCTGGTTCTGGTTTGCGGCAATCGTCCTTGTCGGGATCACGGGCGTTGTAACATCCCTGTACCCGGAGTTTTCCCCTGCGGGATCCGATACCGACAGCATCTGGATCGCCGGCATGAGCATTGCAACGATCCTTGCATCCCTCGCAGCATCGCGGATGAGCCTTCCCCCGGTCAGCTCGATCCGGATAAGCGCCCTCGTCATGGCGGCCGGCGTTCTTATCACCCTGTATTCGCCGGTGGGTTTTCTTGTCATAGGCGCCGCTGCCGGGATCGTGCTCATCGCCCAGATGGCGTTCCTTGCCGATGCGACCATGTACCAGGGTGCGGCAATGGGGCTCGTCTCAACAACAAGCTACCTTGGGATGGGGATCCTTCCATCCGCCGCCGGGATCCTTGCGGATTCTTCCGGATACTTTGTCACGTTCTGCATCTTTTCAATCGCCGCCCTCAGCGTAGCGCTCGTCATCGGGCGGTGCTCCTGCCGGGCGATGCCTGCCCCCGGTAACAGCTGAACTCCGGGAATACATTCATCTTTTATAAAGCCAAACCCCCTGCATGCAACGAAGGATCATACCATATATCCTGCTCGCGTGTGCCGTTTTTCTTCTTGTCCCTGCGGTATCTGCCGAGGAAGCTTCGGAGTGGTATGTTAAAGCACAGAACATGGAGATCAACGGCGACTACGCAACCGCCCTTGAGTATTATACCAATGCAATTGCCGCCGAATCCGGGTACCTTCCGGCATATGCCGGAAAAGCCGGCCTGCTCAACAAGATGGGGAGGTACGAGGAAGCCCTCGCTGCGGCGGAGGTCGTCCTTGCCTCCAAGAAGGATCCGGTAGCGGCGGAAGCCCGGGCTTTCGCGTTCTTCTCGCTCGGGAGATACGAAGAGTCCGTTGCCGCCTATGACCTGTTCTTCACCCTCAGGCAGAACGTTCCCGAAGCATACTGCAACCAGGCCCGGGCATACGTGAAGCTGGACCTGCCCGATAAGGCGCTTACTTCGTTCGACCGGTGCGTGAAGCTCGATCCCGCAAACCTTGCCGGCTGGAACGAGAAGGGGCTCCTGTTCTATTCGGAGGGCAGGTATAACGAGTCGATCGATGCCTTCAACCACTGCACCCGGATATCCCGGTCAGACCCGGTCATCTGGAACAACAAGGGACTTGCCTATGCGGCGATTGAGGATTATGAGAACGCCATGAGCTGTTTCAAGACGGCGTTGAACCTCGATCCGTCCTATGCGGAAGCCCAAAAGAACCTTGACCTCGCGTACCAGAGAAAGCCGTTCATCACGACCGTGGCAACAACCGCACCGGTAAAGACTGTTGTAACGACGGCGCTGACAGCGACACTCAGCCCGCCAGTGACAACGAATGCCGAGACTGCCACCCCCGGTACAACGAAGATCCCCGCAACCGCCGCACAGCCGGCAACTACGGCAGCCGCAGAGACAAAGACCACATATGCCCCGCTTCCCATGACCGTCACGATCCTCGGGATCCTCGCCGGAATGGGGATCTCCGCCATCTATACCCGCAGAAATCCGTAGAACATTCACATCGACTTTTTTTATCTTTCCTCCGCGGAGCAATTCTGGATATCACCTCATACCTCAAAGCAGGGTAGGACGAATTCCCGCTGAAACCGGAAGAGGGTCCCCCCACTTCATTCCACAAGCGGGGGGTGCCACCCTCATCATCGCATACCCATCGCGGGGGGTCGGATGGGTACACCGGTTGCCGGGTGGGGGGACCCTCGATCGGTCGTGGGTGGGGGTACCCACTCGATCTGCACGCGAAATCGCGGTTACCGGGATGGACGCTTCGTCGGAGGTAGTGATGCATAATTGTGGGTGCCTGCCTCAGCGGTCCGAAAGAGGGGGGTGCCTGTCATCGATCGCGTTACCCCCTGAGGGGGGTCGCGAGGGGTAATCGATCAAAGAGGTGGGGGGGCCGGTTGCGTACGCAAGTGGGGGGTGCCACCCGCTTTCCGTCGAAACGTTGCTGAACATCTTCGGGTTTCCGGCGATTCGGGTGGGGGTAAACGATCTTTTGAGTGGGGGGGCCGGCTCAGGGCTGATGGTGGGGGGACCGGGATCGTTTTTGTTTTGATCCGGGTCAGGGGGTGGTGAACGGGAAGGGGTCCGGCCTTTTGCCGTATACAGGTCTGACGAGCCTCCCGGATTTTTTGGTAACCCTGTCCTGAAAGTTAAATATCCCAGAGCGATCAGGTAGTGGTATGCGTCTCCCGGGATCGATCGGGATTTTTGGTGCAGAAAGATTCCTTGCACTGATCCTGCTCTTTGCATGCGCCGCCTGCCCGGTACTTGCAGGCTCGCAGTATCTCTACGGGAGCCCGGATCTCTCGGTCTCGATTGCCGGCACGAACGAATATTCCCCCGGCGACGATATCGTGATTCCGATCATTATCGCAAACACCGGGGTAAATGAGTACAAGTATATCTCCCCTTACACCTTCAACCGTGACGATCTCCCGGACACGGCAAAACATCTTACCGTGACGCTTCTTTCGGGAGATGCCCCTGTCGCGATCAATTCGGATCCCCTGATGGCAGGCGATCTTGCCAGCGGGAACCGGGTGACCGCAGCGTTTGATGCAAAAACCGATGCCGGCGCCCCGGCGGGAACCTACCGACTTCTCGTAAACCTCAATTACACGTACCTGCAGACCGCGGAACAGTTCGGGACCGATGAGATACTCTACACCTATGCAAAGGAGAGCGTCACCGTTCCGGTGATCGTAACGATCAAACCGGTGGTAACAATCGATGTCGCCAGGGCAACACCGGAAGACCTGAACACAGGGTCCACAGGTTACCTCGACATCCGGGTAAAAAACACCGGTTCCGTTGACGGGAAGAACGCGGTTGCCAGGATCACCCGGAACGGGAACAGCCCGGTCATCCCCCTGGACAGCAGCGTATTTATAGGGGATTTTCCTGCTGGGACGGAAGCATTCTGCCGGTACCGGGTCTCTGTAGATTCCGGCGCGGAAGCATCCACGTACCCGGTCGATATCGCGGTTGTGTACGAGACCCCGGAAGGGGATACCGTAACCTCGCTGACCAGAACGCTCGGGATAACGGTTGGCAAAAAGATCACTTTCGCCATAATCTCTCCCCCGGCCGGGATCCATCCTGGCGAGAAGAGAGAGATTGCCGTCGAATACCGGAACACCGGCGATATCCCGGTCTACAGTGCGCAGGGACGGATCATGGTTGTCGATCCGTTCACGAGCAGCGAGGATATCGTCTATCTCGGCGATATCGCTCCCGGCGCTTCGGCAACAGCAGTATACCGGGTAAGTGCCGACAGCGATGCAATGGCCAAGGATTACGGGATCGACTCCGAGATCCGTTACCTGGATCTCCGGAACGCAACATACGTTTCCAACACGATGAAACTGGAGATCGATGTCACGAACCGCGGAGGTTTTACGGATTTTGTATCGGATCCGGCCCGGATCTGCATCATCGCGGCCGGGATTATCGGAATCCTCTACATGATATACCGCCGCCGGAAAAAAATCTCCTGACGGCATTGCTCCGTTTGCAAGTTGCATTTTATTAAAAAATTACCAGAAGCGCAGTGCATGGGAAAAGCAACAGGACCGGTTTTATTATTCTTCCCGCCAACGTACCCGGTGGCAGATACTATGGAGGCAGCATGAATGCGCAGTGACGAGATCAAAGCGGACTATACCAGGGCGCCGAACCGGGCTCTCCTCCGGTCCCTCGGCGTAACGGATCGCGAGATGGATCTCCCGTTCATCGGGATCGCCAATGCCTACAACACCATTGTTCCCGGCCATATCCACCTGCGGCAGCTTGGCGAGCGGGTACGGGAGGGGATCGCAGCGGCGGGCGGAGTGCCGTTCGAGTTCGGGACAATCGGGATCTGCGATGGGATCGCGATGGGGCACGAGGGCATGCGTTCCTCGCTCCCGTCGCGCGAGAACATCGCGGACTCGATCGAGCTGATGATCGACGCCCACCGGTTTGACGGTATTGCCTGCATCGGCACCTGCGACAAGATCGTCCCCGGCATGCTGATGGCGGCAGCCCGGTGCGATATTCCGGCAATCGTACTGACCGGGGGGGCAATGCTCTCCGGCTACCAGGACGGGAAGGATCTCTCCCTCATCGATATCTTCGAAGGAGTGGGAAAGGTTGCTGCCGGGAGCATGACGCAGGAGGCGCTCTGCGAACTGGAGCGCTGCGCCATGCCCGGCTGCGGGAGCTGCCAGGGGCTGTACACGGCGAACACGATGGCCTGCATGACGGAGGCGATGGGCATGTCGCTTTCAGGCTGCGCTGCAATCCCTGCTGTCGATGCGGCAAAGCTCCGGGTTGCGCGGGAGACCGGGGAAGCGATCGTACGGCTCGTCCGGGACAATGTAACCCCCCGGTCGATCATAACAAAGGAGAGCCTCATGAATGCGATCCGGGTCGATATGGCCCTTGGCGGATCCACGAACACCGTCCTCCACCTCATGGCAGTCGCACGCGAGGCGGACATCCCCCTCTCGCTCGAAGACTTCAACGCAATTGCCGACGAAGTCCCGCACATCTGCAACATGCAACCCTCCGGCCCGCACTCCATGCAGGCCCTCTTCCGCGCCGGCGGGATCCCGGCCGTCCTGAACCGGCTGCTGAAGTACCTTGACGACACCCCGACTGTATCCGGCGCCACGATCCGGGCAATCGCCTCCGCTGCGCAGGTGAAAGATGCAAACGTGATAAAGAGCACGGATCACCCGGTCAGCGATGCAGGCGGGCTCAAGATCCTCAAAGGCTCCCTCGCCCCTGACGGGGCGGTGGTGAAGTGCGCCGCTGTCCCGAAGAATGTCTGGCGCCATTCGGGACCGGCCCGGGTGTTTGATGGGGAACCTTCCGCGATGCGTGCGATCCTTGGCCGGAAGATCCAGGAAGGCGACGTTCTCGTCATCCGGTATGAAGGCCCAAAGGGTGGACCCGGGATGCCGGAGATGCTCTCCCCGACTTCCGCGCTGAATGGATTCGGGTACAAGAGTGTCGTGCTCGTAACCGACGGGCGGTTCTCCGGCGGGACCAGAGGGCCCTGCATCGGGCATGTCGCGCCTGAAGCGGCAGCCGGCGGCCCGATCGCGTTCGTGCAGGATGGGGATACCATCGATGTCGACCTGTATGCAAAATCGATCGAACTCAAAGTCGATGGAAAGGAGCTTGCAAAGAGAAAGAAGTCCTGGAAGCCGGTGAAAAAACCGCTCAGGGGCGTCCTCGACCGGTACGCAAGGACCGTGGAGCAGGCAAATCTCGGGGCTGTCCAGCGGTAAGGGCACGTTCCAGCGAACGCGGTTACACCCCCTTCGATCTTTTTTGGTTTTAACCTGTTTTCCTGCACACCCTCACCGGGCTGGTGCAGATATGATAATCCTCCCGGTCCAGGAAGCGCCGGAAATTTCCCTTGCAGGAACGAGGGTAAAAAAAAGGAATCTTCCAGGAATCAGAGGGTCGCAGCCGGTACTGCCGCACCGGTCCCTTCCGCAGTCTCGTAGACGAGACAGGTGTACCGTGCCACAAAGATGATGAACGGCGGGTACACGAAGAACCAGATGATGATGCCAAGGAAGGGGATGATCATGATGCCTTCGAAAAGAATCGTGACGAAGATCGTAACGACGAAGAGGACGATAAGCGCGATAAGGTAGTTGATCCACCCGATCTTCCGGATCGTTGCAAGGATTGCTGAAAAATTGAACGCTTCACCTATCGACCCGGTCCGCGAGAACCGCACGAGACCGGTAAACGAGAAGATCCCAATCAGGATGCCAAGGACGATCGCGAGAAGCAGGAGGAGCACCATCGTTCCCAGGGAGGACATGATATCCGGGTTGGCAACAAGCAGCTGCTCGATCTGTTCATCGGTCATTACCGAAGTATCCTGCGTTACGATCCCTGCTGCCATGAGGGAGGAGAAGACCGGCAGGAAGGCGGCAATGAGGAGCAGGATCACCGGCAGTGCGTAGATGATCTGGATGACAAACAATTTCAGGCCGTCAACAAAGAGCGAGCCCCACTGCTCCAGTTCCGGTGCTGGTTTCGCACCACGATAGATCCGGACGATATAGCCAAGGATGAACGGGAAGATGATCAGGCTGACGAGCAGAAGAACCCAGCGCTTCGCATTTCCCCAGACGGAATCTTTTGCATAGCCGAATGATTCAGAGAGCATTGATCCAAAATCCATACGAACCGTCCTGATTTTGGGAAGTATTCCAATAAAAAGGGATCGAAAACCGGATTGCGGAAGAGACCGGTGAACCGTTATGGTATGTGGCCCGGTCTGCGATCGCAAACTCCATAATTGCACCATGCGATCCAAGGCCTTGGTATGACGGGGAAATTTTAATGGTTCCCGGACGGATTCCCGGGAAACGTTGTACCGGATCCTGCCGGATTCTCTGACAGATTAGCGGGAAACTTCAGGATACCCCTCCCGGGCCTTCCTTTGGAGATTGAAACCCGTCAGATACCATTCTTGCAGTAAACGAAGTACCCGCAGGAAAATCCCGGCACCGGGCCTTCATGGAAATCTTCTGAAAAATGTGTTGAATGAAAAAATACTGATTACGCTGCTGCCGAGTCGTACACCTGGGTGATATACCGGGCACTGAAGATCCCGATCGGTACCGCGATGATGAGCGACCAGATGATTGCAAGAAACGCACCGACAATGGGGATCATGGCGAGGATGACGTAGGGGATCACGGCAATGATCTCAAGAACAATGAGCGCGATGAACCAGACAATCAGGGAAACGATATAGGATCCCCACCCGATCGATCCGATCGTAGCAAGGAGCGCACTGATGTTGAATGCCTCGCCAAAGCTGTCCATGCGGGCGAACCTGATGTAGGCAACCGGAAGGAGAAGCAGGATCGCAATCAGGAAGAGGACAAACAGGATAGCGCCGGCAAACGCAGCGCCGATTGCTCCCCCGACAATTCCCGCCATGTCCTCCGGTGCGGCTGAACCGATAACGGCGACAATAGCGCCGACAAAGAAGATCATCGCAAGGATGATGAGCGGAATTGCATAGATCAGCCCGATGAAGAAGAGCTTGATCCCGTTGATGAAGTTTTCGACCCAGTCCTGGACTTCAGGAGCCGGTTTCGTTCCCTTGAACACCTGAATGGAGTAACCGCTTGTCATGAACGGGATGGCAAGTAAGATCCATTTTACCCATTTTTCCATAACGGCTTCTTTTGCGTAACCAAAAGAATCTCCCAGCATGTTTCCAAAATCCATTGTAACAACCATCCAACTGAATCGCTCGAAGCATTTCCTGCCACAAACGATTTAATGAAGCTAACAGCTTCGCAGAATATAAATATATCTGCAAATTTTGTCCGGAAAGAAGATCGGGGGGATTAAATCAGTGCCTGAAGTACCGTACGCCCGTAAAAATCATTGCCATGTTCCGCTTGTTTGCGGCCTCGATGACTTCCTTGTCCCGGATCGATCCGCCCGGCTGGACAAGCGCAGTCGCACCGGCATCTGCCGCGACTTCAAGCGTATCGGGGAAGGGCAGGAAGGCATCGGAGGCTACCGCCGATCCTGCAAGCGGTGCACAGGCTTTCTGGATCGCGATCTTTGCCGAGTCCACCCGGCTCATCTGGCCGGCGCCGATCCCAAGAGTCCTGGTCCCGTTTGTAAAGATAATCGTGTTGCTCCGCGTATGCTTGCAGACCTTCCACGCAAGTTTGAGGGCCTTGAGCTCTTCGGTCGTCGGGTCGCGATCAGTGATCACCTGCCAGTGCTCCTGGTAAGGGGGCGTCCGCTGGACAAGGATCCCGCCATCGATGCTCCGGATCTCGTCCTGTACGACAGGTTCCGGCAGCACGATGACCCGCATGTTCTCTTTCTTGTGCATGAGCGCAAGGGCATCCGGATCGAACGAGGGGGCGGAGATAACCTCGACAAAGGTCGAGCAGATCTCCTTTGCAAGCGCTGCGTCAATGTTCCGGTTGACCGCAACGACCGAGCCGTACGCGGAGACCGGGTCAACCTCGCGTGCGCTGAGGTACGCTTCCCGCAGCGTTGCGCCGGTTGCTACGCCACAGGGATTGTTGTGCTTGACAAAGACCGCCGCGTCCTCGTCGAACTCCCGCAGGAGGCCGGATGCCGCGTTCAGGTCAAGGTAGTTGTTGTAGGACATCTGCTTTCCCTGCAGGGGTTCGGTGCCAGCAATGCCGGCTGAACCGTAGACTGCTGCCTGCTGGTGGGGGTTCTCGCCATAGCGCAGGGACCGGCCGTTGGCAAACTGTGCCGTAAAAATCCTCGGGAACGGGGCATCGAGCCGGCCAAGATAGTTGCTGATCGCCGCATCGTAGGCCGCAGTCCTTGCAAACGCCTTCTTTGCATAGGCGAGCCGGTCCTCTTCGGAAAAGCCTTTGCTCCTGATGGCGTCGGTGACCGCGGGGTAATCGGCAGGATCCACGACAACGGTGACGCTCTTGTAATTCTTTGCGCCTGCGCGGATCATCGCGGGTCCGCCGACATCGATGAACTCGATGAGCTTGTCGAGGTCGAGGGATTTTTTCTGCATCGCCTCGAACGGGTAGAGGTTGACCACCAGCAGGTCGATCCGGTTGATCCCGTACTTCGCCATCACGACATCGTCGACCGTGCGCCGCCCGAGAAGCCCCCCGTGCACTTTCGGGTGGAGCGTCTTGACCCGCCCGTCCATCATCTCGGGAAACCCGGTGTAGCTGGATACTTCCGTAAACCGGATCCCCGCTTCGGCAAGCGCTTTTCCGGTGCCTCCGGAGCTCATGATACTGTAATGCGCGACGGCAAGTTCCCGCGCTAGATCGATTACCCCTGTCTTATCCCAGACCGAAAGCAGTGCCCACTTCATGGCAATACATGGAGCAGGCGGGAAAAAAAAGGTATGCCGGAGACCGGGATGCGCGGAAACGGATCCCTGCAGGGACAGATCCACACCCATCCGGACGACCGGATCCGCCCGGGTACCCTTGCCCGTTGATAAGGCCCGTTGATGTGACTTTTGTAATCCGGAAAATCCAGATACGGGCATAGATCAGCAATTTACAGAAAAATTTTCTTTCAATTGTAAAAATACGCGCGGATTGGTGTTTGTTTATTCCGCAATAAACAAAAATTTATATAGAACTACAATACAACTGATATTAGTACATCGAATGGGATGTCCTATGGAAGAAGATTCGAACAACCGCAGACAGACGGAGACTCCGGCCGGGAGTCCTCCCGGCAGCGAAGCAGCTCCATCCCGTACTGAACTGGAAGAATCAAGGCAGCAGTATACGGAGCTGAACGAACGGTACCTCCGGCTTGCAGCGGACTTCGATAATTTCAGGAAGCGTGCAATCCGGGAACAGGAACAGCTGAAGCAGTGTGCAAACGAACAGCTGGCAGTCGATATGCTCGAAGTGATCGATAATCTTGACCGGGCCGCAAAGGCGGAAGATTCCCACCTCCGGCAGGGTCTTGAACAGATCCGGAACCTCTGTTCGTCAATCCTGCAGCGGCACGGGATCTCCCCGATTGAATCGATGGATACGGCATTCGATCCCGAAAAACATGAGGCGATCGCCCACATCCCCTCCGAGAAGTGCGAGGGGATGGTCGTTGACGAACTCTCGAAGGGTTACCGGATGCATGACAAGGTCATCAGGTATGCAAGAGTTGCAGTATCAAAAGGAAACGGGAATAAAACCGAGGGATAACCATGGCAAAGGAGAAAATTCTGGGTATTGATCTGGGAACGACATATTCCTGCATGTCGATCATGGAAGCGGGTAAGCCAATCGTCATACCCAACGCTGAAGGGGGCAGGACAACCCCTTCGGTGGTTGCATTCACCAAGGACGGCGAGCGGCTGGTGGGAAGCCTTGCGAAGAGGCAGGCGATCACAAACCCGCAGAAGACCATCCAGTCCATCAAGCGGAAGATGGGCACAACCGAGAAGGTAAAGATCGACAGTAAGGAGTATACCCCGCAGGAGATCTCCGCGATGATCCTCCAGAAGATGAAGATCGATGCGGAAGCGTACCTTGGCGAGAAGATCACAAAAGCCGTGATTACCGTTCCGGCATATTTCAACGATTCCCAGAGAACGGCAACCAAGGATGCGGGAAAGATCGCCGGACTGGAAGTCCTGCGTATCATCAACGAGCCGACGGCGAGCGCCCTTGCC
>CAZNLI010000013.1:0-36649 GCA_964574125.1 uncultured Methanoregula sp. | reverse complement strand
ACCGATACAGTCGGGAGCGATGTCGAGACGAAGACCGGCTATATCACGGTCACCGGAGGATCCGGACCCATCCCGGTCGCAGCATTCAGCGCGGATCATGTAGCCGGGACTGCACCGTTAACGGTAACCTTCACCGACCAGTCCACCAACTCCCCGACCTCATGGCTCTGGGACTTCGGAGATGGGGATAGCACGAATGCGACCGAACAGAACCCGGTCCACACCTACACGGTAGCCGGGACTTATACCGTCAAGCTGACGGCGACTAATGCCGGTGGCAGCAATACTGCGACAAAAACCGGATACATTACAGTCAGTGAAGCCGCAGTTGCGCCGACGGCGGCATTTACCGGGGTACCTACATACCTGAGCGTTGCTTTCACGGACGCATCGACCGGGACGGAACCGCTGACGTATGCGTGGGACTTCGGTGACAGTTCAACATCAACCGATCAGAATCCAACGCACGTCTACTCAGCAGCGGGGACATATACGGTAACCCTCACTGTAACCAATACGGCTGGCAGCAATATCGCGATTCAGACGGTAACGGTTGAAGCAGCACCGGACGCACCAGTTGCCGGATTCTCGGGAACCCCGACATCCGGTACCGTCCCGCTTACCGTCCAGTTCACGGACAGTTCAACAAGTTCTCCCTCGGCATATGCATGGTATTTCGGTGATGAGAATTACACCGCGTCCTGGACGCAGATGAATGCGAGTGCCGGATGGACAACCCGGTGGAATGCCGCTAGTGTGGCGCTCCCTGATGGCAGCCTTGTGATGATGGGGGGGCAGGTCAGCAGCGGGAACGTCAACGACAGCTGGCGATCAACAGATAAGGGAGCGACTTGGACGCAGGTGACCTCAAACGCCCTCTGGACGGCACGGCACAGTGCCAGCAGCGTGGCCTTGTCCGATGGCAGCATCCTCGTCTTCGGCGGTACCGATAACGAAGCCGGCAGCCATTACAACGATGTATGGAAGTCGACGGATAAGGGAGCGACCTGGACGCAGGTGACCTCAAATGCCGGGTGGACCGCACGGTTTGGCCAGACCAGCGTTATACTGCCGGACGGCAGCATCGTGCTGATGGGAGGTTATACCAGCAAGGCGGTGAACGATGTCTGGCGTTCGACCGACAATGGAGCGACCTGGACGCAGATGAATGCAAGTGCCGGATGGTCTGGACGATATTTCTTCAGCGCTGTTGCATTGCCGGACGGCAGTATTGTCGTCATGGGCGGATACAATGGCGCTATGCTGCGTGATGTCTGGCGTTCGGCCGACAATGGAGCGACTTGGACGCAGATGACCTCGAGTGCCGGGTGGTCTGCACGGGACAACACTGCGGCCGTTGCAATGCCGGATGGCAACATCCTGCTGATTGGAGGCTATTCCAGCAGCCGCCTGAACGATGTGTGGCGGTCGACTGACGATGGAGTGACCTGGACGCAGGTGACATCCAGTGCCTGGTCTGCGGGAAGATCCAGCCCCACCGCCGCTGTCCTGACGGATGGCAGTATCGTAGTAGCGGGCGGGTATTCCTCCAGCGGGCCGGCGAATGACGTCTGGCGACTACCGACTGTCGGGTCAACCGACCAGAACCCGTCCCATACCTATACGGTACCTGGTTCGTATACGGTTACACTCCTTGCCTCGAATGCTGGCGGAAGCAGTACTGTCGTGAAAACAGGATACATTACCGCGAATTATAATGCCCCGGTTGCCGCCTTCACTACGTCTGGAACGAGTGGGGTCGTCCCGTACTTCGTCCGGTTCACAGACACATCAACAAATTACCCGGCAAGCTGGGTTTGGGACTTCGGCGACGGCTCGGTCTCAACTACCCAGAGCCCGACGCATACCTATATGTCCGCGGGAACCTACACGGTCACGCTGACGGCGACGAATTCCGCTGGCAGCAGCAGTGCGACTTCGACCATCCCGGTGACGACTGGTACGAATGTATATGCCGACAGTGCCTGGCCGAAGTTTGGCTATGACACGAACAATACCGGCCAGTCACCATATGTCGGTGCACAGACCAATACGGTGAAATGGACATATACAACAGGCAATTATATATATTATGATGAACCGGCCATTGCCAGCGATGGCACGGTATACATTGGCAGTAATGACGGCAAGCTGTATGCATTTAATCCGAACGGGACGCTCAAGTGGAGTTATTCCACGGGTGGAAAGATCTACAGCACACCGTCAATCGGATCGGACGGGACCCTCTATTTCGGAAGTTACGATAAGAACTTCTATGCTCTCAATCCTGACGGGACGCTCAAGTGGAGTTATACGACCGGGGGCTACATTTACGGCTCACCCGCGATAGGGGCAGACGGGACCATCTACATCGGAAGTTACGATAAGAAACTCTATGCATTGAATTCTGATGGGACGCTCAAGTGGAGTTACACGACCGGGAATTACATCCAATTCCCAGCACCAACCATCGGGTCAGATGGGACCATCTACATCGGAAGTTACGATAAGAACTTCTATGCTCTCAATCCTGACGGGACGCTCAAGTGGAGTTATACAACCGGGGGTTATATCTACGGTTCCGCGTCGATTGGGTCAGATGGGACTATCTATGTCGGAAGTTATGATAAGAAACTCTACGCATTGAATTCTGATGGGACGCTCAAGTGGAGTTACACGACCGGGGGTTACATTTACGGTTCTGCGTCGATCGGGTCAGACGGGACCATCTACGTCGGAAGCTACGACGGGATACTATATGCAGTAAACCCCGCTGGAACCCTCAAATGGAGTTACACGACCGGAGCCAGGATCTACGGTTCACCGACAATTGGAGCCGATGGAACCGTCTACATCGGAAGTTACGATAAGAACTTCTATGCTCTCAATCCTGACGGGACGCTCAAGTGGAGTTACACAACCGGGGGCAACATTTACAGTTCAGCCTCAATCGGGTCGGATGGGACTGTATACATTGGAAGCTACGACAAAAACGTCTACGCCTTCCACGACCCGGTCACCCCGGTGGCAGCCTTCACCTCGGATGTCCAGACCGGCACCGCACCGCTGACGGTCACCTTCACCGACCAGTCCGAGAACAAGCCGACCAGCTGGGCGTGGGACTTCGGCGACAACAGCTCTGAAAACGCAACCGTGCAGAACCCGGTCCACACTTTTGCAGCGGCCGGGACCTACACGGTCAACCTGACGGCAACGAACGCCGGCGGCAGCGATAGCGAAACGAAGACGGATTACATCACGGTCAGCGAACCTGCAACGGCACCGGTGGCAGCATTCTCCGTGGTACCGACATACCTGAGCGTTGCATTTACCGACGAATCGACCGGCACAGCCCCGCTGACCTATGCATGGGACTTCGGTGACAGCGCAACCTCAACCGAGGCAAGCCCGACGCATGTCTATGCAGCAGCCGGGACGTATACGGTCAACCTCACGGTCACCAATGCAGTCGGCAGCAACACTGCGATCAAGAGCGTCACGGTCGAGGCAGTACCGGTTGCCCCGACAGCGGCATTCACCGCGGTACCGACCTACCTGAGTGTTGCGTTCACGGACGCATCGACCGGCACAGCACCGCTGACGTATTCCTGGAACTTCGATGACAGCTCGGCAGCATCGACCGACCAGAACCCAACGCACGAGTACGCAGCGGCCGGCACTTACTCGGTCACGCTGACCGTGACCGGCCCCGGCGGCGTGGATACGGAGACCAAGTTGGTCACCGTGACCGCACCCCCGGTTGCGCCGACCGCGGCATTCTCCGTAAGCTCAACCAGCGGCAGTGTCCCGCTGTTCGTGCGCTTCACCGATCAGTCAACGGACACAGCCCCGCTGACCTATGCCTGGGACTTTGGCGACGGCTCGACTTCGACCACCCAGAGCCCGACGCACACCTACATGGCCGCCGGCACCTACACGGTGACGCTGACCGTGACGAACGTTGCAGGCAGCAACAGTGCGACCGCGACGATCACGGTGGCAGCGGGCTCCTCGCCGTATGCTGACAGTGCCTGGCCGAAGTTCGCACAGAACATCAATAATTCGGCTGTATCTCCATACACCGGCCCGCAAACCAATACTATAGTCTGGAACAATACGATAAGTAGCGGTCAGTATCATGGCGTATCCATCGGCACTGATGGGACTATGTACATAGGAGGCAATGATAACAAACTCCATGCAATCAATACCGATGGGACCCTTAAATGGAGTTACACGACTGGTGGCTCTATTTATGGCACACCTGCGGTTGCATCAGATGGGACCATTTATACCGGATCCTACGATAATAACATCTATGCGATAAACCCCGAAGGAACTCTCAAGTGGAGTTACACCACCGGGGGCAGAGTAACATTTTCACCGGCGATAGGATCTGACGGGACGATCTATATAGCAAGCTGGGATAAGTACGTTTATGCAATAAATCCCAATGGAACCCTCAAATGGAAGTATAGCGCCGGAGGTTACTTCAACTCCAAAGCATCTGCGGCTCTTGGCTCAGACGGTACAATTTACGTTCCATGTGCCGGTAGCAGTAAGCTCATCGCTCTTAATCCGGATGGAACCCTCAAGTGGAGTTACGGGGTATCCTCCGTGAGAGGCTCACCGTCGATTGGCTCAGACGGGACAATTTATATCGATGATAATAATGTCGGGAATTTCTATGCAATCAATCCCGACGGAACTCTCAAATGGCAGACTACCGGAACCTCGAGTTACGGTGCTCATTCATTCGGGCCAGACGGAACCATTTATGTAGGAAGTACCGGTACGAATGTCGGGATACAGGCATACAACTCTGACGGGACCGTCAAATGGACTCATACTCTCGACGGCGGTGCAGTATTTGGTTCCGTGACCGTTGGTGCCGATGGAACCCTCTATGCCGCAACCGTGTATAACCCAAAAGTCGTTGCACTCAACCCCGATGGGACTCTCAAATGGGAACAGTCCGTCACGGATGATATTTATGGCACCCCTACGATCGGATCCGATGGCACGCTCTACATCTTAACATCAACCAATGGTATTCTGTACGCCTTCCACGACCCGATCACACCAGTCGCAGCGTTCACCTCCGATGTCCAGTCCGGTACCGCACCGCTGACGGTCACCTTCACCGACCAGTCAACCGGGTATGGCTTTACTGCTTGGGCATGGGACTTCGGGGATGGGAGTACTGAGAACGCAACCGTGCAGAACCCGGTCCACACCTTCGCATCGGCTGGAACGTATACCGTGAAACTTACAGCTACGAATCCAGTCGGCAGCGATGACGAGGAGAAGGTCGCATTCATTACTGTAACTGCGGCAAACACCGCCCCGGTCGCCAACGCCCAGTCCGTCTCAACGGACAAGAACGTGGCAAAGGAGATCACGCTCACCGGCTCTGATGCAGACGGAGACACCCTCACGTTTGCCATTAGCACAGCCCCGGCGCACGGAACCCTTGGGACAATCTCGGCATCCGGCGTGGTAACCTACACCCCGGCAACCGATTATATCGGTGCCGACTCGTTCACGTTCACCGTCAATGACGGTACCGTGGATTCGGCTCCGGCAACGGTGGATATCACGGTCAATGAAGTCATCGTCAAACCGGTTGTGAACTTCATCGGAGAACCCCGGTCCGGAGACTCTCCGCTGACAGTAAAGTTCACCGACCAGTCGACGAACAACCCGACCGCATGGGCCTGGGACTTCCAGAATGACGGTGTGATCGACAGCACCAAACAGAACCCGGAGTTCACCTTTATCGCCCCCGGCACGTACCAGGTCAACCTGACCGCGTCGAACGCGGCGGGAACCGCGTTCAGGCTGAAAGGCAATTACATCACCGTCTCCGGTGAAGACCCGCGTATTCCGGGCACCGACTTTAAAGCCAACGTCCGGACCGGAAATGCCCCGCTGACGGTAAAGTTCACCGACCAGTCGACAAACAACCCGACCGCATGGGCCTGGGACTTCCAGAATGACGGTGTGATCGACAGCACCAAACAGAACCCGGAGTTCACATATACGTCCCCCGGCACGTACCAGGTCAACCTCACTGCCACGAACGAATATGGGAGCAAGAGCCGGCTGAAAGCGAATTTCATCACGGTCACCGCAGCTCCTGTCGCCTCCATGACTGTGGAGAAGACGGCATCCGTATCCTCGCTGCCGGAGGGCGGCGGGGACGTGACCTATACGTACCTTGTAGAGAACACCGGCCCGGTTCCCATCTCGTCGGTGACACTTACCGATGACAAGCTCGGTGCCATACTAGGCCCCGCATCCGGAGACACCAACGGGAACAGCGTCCTCGATGCCAGCGAGACCTGGACCTATACCGCAACAACGACCCTTACCGCGACAACGACCAACACAGCCACCACGTCAGGCAGCGACCCCGCGGGGGCTCCGGTCTCTGCGCAGAGCAACGCAGTGACAGTCACGGTCGGTGACGTGGTCCCGGCCCCCGAGTTCCCGACTATAGTATTCCCGCTCCTAATCGTGACGGCATTTGCGTGTATCGTATTTGCGATGCCAAAGAAAGAGTAACCATTTAGGTCCGGGGAGAAAATCTCCCCGCATCAACACCCTGCCCTGCAACGGGATTGCAGGGCCATACCGGATTTTTACGAGGCATGGACATGACTGTGACAACCAGAAGAACCGGTGCCCGGATCCTTCTCTTTCTCATGATCGCCGGGCTGATTGCAATCGTGACAAGCCCGGCAAGCGGGTTCACCGTAAAGAGCCTTGACATTGTGGTCCGGGAAGACAACGATGCGGTAATGACGTTCGACTATGATCTCTCCATCGCAGAGCGGTTCGCGGTGTTCATGAACATCGCCGACCCTGCAGGGGAGCTTGCAAAGGCGCTGGAGAGCAGTTACCGGAGGCCGGTCAATGTGACGCAGGCCGATGCAGGCCGGGTGCAGGTCACCGTCACCGGGTTTACAAAAAAGACGGTTGCCGAAGGGGCCTCGACCATCAGGACGCCGGCCCTCTCGTTTGCCGCTGCCCAAGAGATCCTGGACAGGTACTGGTTCGCACCGCTCGTAACTCCGGACTTCTCGCCCGGGATAACCCGGATTACGTTCCCGGACGGGTATACCGCGGAATATTACGACCAGATAACAATACCGGCGATCTCGCATACCTTTGCGGGGTAGCCGGCCGGGGCTCTCTTCAGGGCCGGTCCCGTTGCATACTGCCGGTACACCGGCCGACTTCATCGCGTACTGAATCATCGTTATACTAGAATCTGCTCTGGTGAAATCCTAATCCAAAAGAGAATGTGGCGACGATCGAAAGATCTAAGGTACGACGTCTCCTTCTTTTGATGTGCAATCCAATATGAAGAAGACAACTAAGAAATCAGTAGGCCGGAATATCTGGTTTATCCAAGCCGCGGTATTTTTTGTGAAATTCACGAGGTTCTCGCCGTATTCCAGTAAATATTCGAAGTGGACATATATCCAGCACCAACTTCTCGCTCTGATTGTGTTTAAGGATTACCGGAACCAGCAATACCGGGAATTTGTCGACGATGTCGGCGATATGGAACGAGTTTAGGAAATCCCGGAACTCGCATCGATACCTCATTTCACCACACTCCAGAAAGTTCTCTGTCAGATTATATCCCTGTATCTCCGCCTCACCTTCAGGAAGACGGTGAAGATGTATTATTCTACCGACAACAGGATTCATTTTACTGCCATCGTTTCAGTCGGTTTTACCAGTGTGTATTGTTGTCATTATTTTTCAAACGAACCGGTAGGATCCGTAAGTATTTCCTGAAAACCTCAATCTCTGTTGATACGGATCTCCAGGTTATTACCGGATTCGTTGCCTCGAAAAGCCGGGTCCATGATATCCATCACGCTATTAAATTACTCCGACAATGTCTGAATCTCCAAAAATCGGATTGTTATGTTATGGACCGAGGTTACGATTCTGATGCAATTCACCAGCTCATCAGCGAAAATCTGAATGCCGATTCAATCATCCCACCCCATTCCTGGAATAATGAGATCATCTGATGTATCTATAGATAGGAAATGGTTTTCAGAGCCTCCGATCCTAAATACCGCAGATGACAACGTATCGAAACCACGTTCCCGGTCCTGAAAAGAAAGTTCAGCGACGATCTCAAAACAAGAAAATCTCTCTCCCAGATGAAAGAAATCGCCAATAGGATGATCATCTGTACCCTTCACAGATCCTTACAATTTCTCATTATGAAGGTTTTCTATAGAGCAAAAAAGGGATTTAATCTGAAGTATATCTGAAGGGAAAAATTCACGCTTCGTACGCAATGAGAATTGCCCCAGTTTCTTTTTCAGCTGCTTTCAGCTTTGCAATCTCTCCCTCGGTCAATTTCTTCAGTGATGGGATCTTCTCGTATGCTACAAGAACTATCCTGAGTTTCTCCTCAAGATCCTGAATCTCCTTCATCTGCGCCTTGGCAAGTTTTGCAGGTCGTGTAAATACCATGTAAAACACCTCAGTCTCCCCCATATCCCTGTTTCATGTGATAAATTCTCACACAGTCAGGATTGGATTACCTCAAGTAATCCTGAAGTTACTGTTTGTTCTGGTATGTCCCCCGTGCGTCAGAATGCTGCTTAATGTTTCTGTACCGTTTTTCTCAGGCAGCACCATCCCGATTCATCGCGATCAATAAAGAAATAAAGGGGATGAACCGAGCTGAGTTCATGAAAAAATAACATAACGGAATCCCCCCGACCGGTTTCATATCCGGTACTGCCAAACAGGTTAAGACACCTGCATCCAAAAGCAGCGATCAATATATCTCAAAACTGGAATGGAAGGTCATACCGATATCCGCCGGAATTATGAGCCGGCGATCCGGGAGGATAGCGCCAAATTGAATATGCCTTCAGGGCAATCCAGAGATCCGTACGATGTGATTATGGAACATTAGTTCCTGAAGTTTAACAGCGGGAGTTCTCCTGCATACAATAGTTATTTTTAGTTACAACAATTAAAATTGATCTTGATCCTCGGAATTCCGGTCCATTGTGAACCATCACTGCCCCGGACCCGGATTCCGCGAAGGAGTGATCCCAGCCTTTGACCCGGACAATCCCGATCTTTATCGGCCTTGCGGTTGCAGCAGTTGTCACTGTCGTACTCTGCACCTTCACCGGCCCTGCCGGATTCGGGTTCGTCACAACCGCACCCGGTGCCGCCGACATTGTCGGGGGCATCCGACTCCCCCGGGTGCTTGCCGCGTTCTTCGTCGGCGCGAGCCTCGCCGTTGCCGGTGCCGCCATGCAGGCGCTCTTCCGGAACCCGATGGCCGATCCCTACATCCTCGGCACATCGTCCGGGGGTGCTCTCGGGGCTTCGCTTGCCATCGTATTCCTCGGCGGTTTCTTTGTGCCGGTCTTTGCGTGGATCGGCGCTGTTACAGCGATCCTGGTTGTCTGGGCGATTGCCGGGCGCAGGGGCGTGGTATCGGTCGAGACCCTTCTCCTCACCGGCATCGCCGTCTCGTTCTTCTTCCAGGCCATTGTCTCGTTCCTGATCGCCACGTCAGGCCAGAACGTCCACCAGATCCTCTTCTGGCTTATGGGCGGGTTCTGGAACGCCTCGCCATCCGATGCAATCCTCTCGCTCTGCATCCTTGTCCCGGCGGGATCGATGCTCTTTTTTATGGGAAGGGACTTAAACGCCCTCTCGCTCGGGGAGGAGACCGCCGCCCATCTCGGGATTGATGCAAGGCGGGCGCGTCTTGGCGTTCTCACCGGCAGCACCCTGCTCGTTGCAGGAGCAGTCTCGATTGCCGGCTCTATCGGGTTCATCGGGCTCATCACCCCGCATATTGTCCGGATGCTGACGGGCCCGGACAACCGCGTGGTGATACCGGCATGCATCCTTGCCGGGGGGATCCTCGTTGTTGTCTCCGATACGATCGCCCGCACCTTCTTCTCCGACCTCCCGGTCGGGATCATCACGTCGTTTATCGGGGCACCGTTCTTCATCTGGCTGATCTGGCAGCGGGGTGAGGCTCGGTGAACGGCTATCCCGGTATCAATGCCAAGGACCTCCGTGCCGGCTACGGGATGCAGGAGATTGTAAAATCCGTCAGCTGCTCATTTGGGAAAGGGACGTTTACCGGCATCATCGGCCCCAACGGCTCCGGCAAGACAACGCTGCTCCGGGCATTCAGCCGGGTCCTCCCGTCAACCGGACTCCTTGAGCTTTCCGGGCGGGAGGTCAGTACGTATTCCCCGGCCGAACTCGGGCGGGCGCTCGGTTTTGTCCCGCAGGATGAGGGGCGGGCATTCTCTTACACGGTGCTCCAGGTTGTCCTGATGGCCCGGTATGCCCGGACCAGCCGGTTTGCCGCACTCACCGCGGAAGATTACGACCGGTGCCATGCAGTGCTGGAAGAGACCGGCATCGCCCACCTGCAGGACCGCTCGATCCGGGCCCTGAGCGGCGGGGAGTGGCAGCGGGTGCTCATAGCCCGGGCCCTTGCGCAGGATGCAGATGTGCTCCTGCTGGACGAACCAACCTCGCACCTCGACCTCGCGCACCAGTCCGATATCCTCTCCCTCATGCGCAGCCTTGCGCGTTCCGGCGCAACGATCATCGGCGTATTTCATGACCTCAACATCGCGGCGCTCTACTGCGACCGGCTCCTCATGATCAACGGGGGAACGATCGTTGCCGACGGGACTCCGGCAGAGGTCCTGAAACCGGAGAAGATCCGGGAAGTGTACGGGACGGATGTCGTCGTCACCTGCCACCCGGCCACCGGAAGGATGTTTCTTGTGCCCTTCCCTGCCAGCAGGGGGAAGGCCGCACCGCCCGCATCAGTTAAAGTACTGGTGATCTCCGGTGGCGGGAGCGGGGCAGACCTCCTCCGCTGGCTCTCCCAGCGGGGTTACAGCCTCGCCGCCGGCCCTCTTGCCGCCACAGATACCGATTACCTTGCGGCAAAATCCCTCGATATTCCCGTCATACCTGTGCTGCCCTTCTCGCAGATCCCGGCGCATTCCCTGGAACACCTGAAGGAACGGATTGCATGGGCTGACCGGATCGTCCTCTGCGCACACCCGGTAGGGACCGGCAACCTGCCGGTTCTTGAGATTCTGACGGAATCTGCCGCTGAGCGGATCATCATTCATCTGCCGGAAGGGCGGGATTTTGTCTCGTACGACTTCGCGAAAGGGGCTGCAGCAGCAGCGTATACCGGGCTCTGTTCCGCCGGTGCTGCATGTACCGGGACGTTTGACGGGATCCTTGCCCTTCTTACGGCTGAATCTTCCGGTGAGTCCGGTACCGGGAGGGATCCATGACCCGGCGCGCCCTGTTCATCTCCACATTCTGCTGTATGGATCATCCACTGGAAGAAGCGCTGGAAATCCTCGCACCCCGCACGGGGCATGTCGAGATCGTGGCAGATGGGCTCCACGACCTTCTTACCGATCCGTCCCCGTGCTTCGGGTACAAGTGCCCGTATTCCGTCCACGCACCGACAAGCGAGATCAACATCGCCTCGGTGAATGAGCGCATGCGCCGCTCTTCGGTCGCTGTCCTTGACGATGTGATGGCAGCCTGTGCCCGTATCGGTGCAGGACACATTGTCGTCCACCCGGGGTACTCTTCCTACCAGCAGGTCATGGACCGATCCTATGCATCCCTGATGCGGTCTCTGGATGAACTCACTCATCTCCAGGAAGAACACGGGATACTTGCCTGTATCGAGAACATGGGCGGCTGGGAGTGCTGCCATTTCCGGACGCCGGATCTTCTCCAGGAACTGACCGTACGGGGCCTCGGGTTTGCCTTTGACTGCGGCCATGCCCGGCTCAACGGGAACCTTGACGCTTTCCTCGCAGCCGGGGCTTGCAGCCACGTCCATCTCCATGACAATTACGGGAGCAGCGACGATCATATCGCCTGCGGCGACGGCACGATCGATTTTTCCGGGGTCCTTGGACAGATTCCAAAAAGTGCAACCCTTGTTGTCGAGACCCGGGAACTTGTGGCTGCCGACCGGAGTATCAGCTACCTCACACCACTCATGCAGGGAGAAGAACCATGAACCAGATACCAAAAATCCCACACTGCCCCGTATATGTCCTGCTCATCATGGCCGCACTGGCATTCTGCATCCTGCCCGTTACGGCCGTCACTATCACCGATGATACCGGAACGACCGTTATCCTGAATGAAACCCCGGAGCGTATCGTCTCGCTCGCGCCCTCCAATACCGAGATCCTCGCGGCACTAGGCCTCCTTGACCGGGTCGTCGGGGTGACCGATGTCTGCGATTATCCCCCTGCTGTCAGGAATATCACGCGCATCGGCGGGTATTCGTCTATCTCAGTCGAGAAGATTGCTGCCGCCCGCCCCGATCTCGTGGTCGCCTCCGACATAACTCCGCAGGAGACGGTCAGCCGGCTCCGGGAGCTTGGCCTGACGGTGGTGGTCATATCGCCCCGGAATATCGACCATGTCATCCGCGACATCCGGCTTGTCGGGACCATGACCGGGGCCGGCCCCGTTGCTGAAGAGCTGGCTGCAAACCTCTCGGCCCGCAGTGATGTCGTGGCAGCGTCTGCTCCCTCATCGCACAACCCGACCGTCGTCCATGTGGTATGGAACAACCCCCTCTATGTCAGCGGTAACAATACCCTGCAGAACGATGTGATCGTGCATGCCGGGGGTATCAACGTCTTTGCGGACCGGGAGGGATGGGGCACCGTGTCGCTCGAAGAGTTCCTGATGAGGAACCCGGATATCATCATTGTCAACGGCGGCGGCGGGATGGACAACGGGACAAAAGACATTATCCTTGAGGATTTCATGAACAGCCCGCAGTATGCATCCCTGTCCGCGGTAAGGAACCACCATGTCTATGCCGTGGATGCGAACATCATCAGCCGCCCGGCCCCCCGTATCTTCGATGCGCTGGAGCAGGTCGCTGCGATCATCCACACCGCGAACACCACGGGGAGCGGACCTGAAACAACCGTTACTCCCGCGGCCGGATTGCCGGGATTCTGTGCGGGAAGCGCGGTGCTGCTCGTCTCCCTGGTCCTTTTCCTGCGACGGGGAAGGGACCGTTGAGGAATGGGGTACCATGTACGGACACGATCAACCCGGATCCCGTCTCCGGCGGGAAAACCGTTCTCAAAGATGCCCGGCAGGTACCTCAGAATATGCAGATGAGTGGTGTCCGGCATGCAGGTGACGATCCCCCGTCTTGTTATCGCAGGTACGCAGAGCGGCTGCGGCAAGACGACAATAGCAAGCGGCCTGATGGCGGCACTCACGGAGATGGGGATCCGGGTCCAGCCGTTCAAGACCGGCCCGGACTTCATCGATCCGTCGCATCATTCCGGCATCTGCGGCAGGGTCTCCCGCAATCTCGATCCGTTCATGATGGGAGAGGCCGGGGTGCTTCGGGCGTTTACCACAGCTTCCGATGGCGCAGATATCGCGGTCATCGAGGGGGCCATGGGACTTTTTGACGGGATTGAAGGTACCGATACAGCCAGCACTGCGCACGTCGCACGGATTCTCCGGGCACCGGTGATCCTTGTCGTTGATGCATCCGCATCATCGCGGAGTGTCCACGCGGTAATCCACGGATTCCGTACCTTTGATCCCCGTATCAGGATCGCCGGGGTCATCTTCAACCGGATCGCAACGGCAAAGCACCGGGAGATGATCGCGTCAAAAGAACTTGTTCCGGCGCTCGGCTGGATACCCAGCCGGCGGGGATCTGAAGTGAAAAGCCGGCATCTCGGTCTTGTCATGGGACATGAATCCGGCGCGATGGGAACCTTTGGCAGCATTGTCCGGGAGTCGTGCGATATCGACGCGATCCTGGATACGGCCAGAAGTACGCCGGTGCTGGAGACTGGCCCGGCATCGGCAGAGGGGTCGGTCCACCATCGTGCGGTCATCGGTGTCGCCCGCGACGAAGCCTTCTGTTTCTATTACCAGGACAATCTCGACCGTCTCGTCCGGGTGGGTGCTGAGATCCGGTTCTTCTCACCGATCCGCGATCCCCTGCCCGACGTCGATGCACTCTACCTTGGCGGCGGCTACCCGGAACTGCATTGCAGGGACCTTGAAGGTTCGCCATGCAGGCATGCCATCCGCGACATGACCGGGCGGGGCATGCCCGTTCTCGCCGAATGCGGCGGGCTTATGTACCTGTGCAGGTCGGTTCTTGCCGATCGCGAGTACCGGATGGCGGATGTGCTCCCCGCACGCGCAGAGATGACCTCGTCGATCCAGGCGCTCGGATACGTGAAAGGGAGATACGACGGGATATCCGGGCTTTGGGCCGGGACCGTTGCCTGCAGGGGCCACGAATTCCACTACTCCCGGGTCGAATGCGATCCCGGTGCACGGTTCGCGATCCGGCTGACGACAGGGAACGGGATCCGTGACAGGAACGACGGACTTTTTGAAAAGAATGCCATCGGCACCTACACACACGCGTATTTCAGCGATACATTCTGCCGGCGTTTTGTTGCCGCCGCACAGGATTTCCGGAGGGACCGGTAAATGAGCATCGACAGGAACCATGCAGTGTCCCGCGCAAAGCGTACCGGCTGCCTGCTACGGGACGAATTGATGGGCGAACGAGAGGGCCGGGCTCCATGAGAACACCGGGGAACGAACAGATCGAGTACAGGGGGAATTCCTGCATTGTCCGGTTCCCCGGACCGCGACGCGTGCTCTCCACCTCGTGGCTCAACGGGGGATACCAAAAGGACCTTGATGCAGTGTTCAACCACCAGATCCCGCTGGATGCCTGCACTGCGTGCCATTCGGGCGGAAGCATACAGGAATATCTCGAAGGGGTTGCACGCGGACTTCTGCCAGACGACGTAAAGGCCGCCGGGCTTGTCACCTGTGCAGAGATGAAGAATACGGCGGTAGTCTCCGAGACGTTCCGGGACCTCTCCGTTTCTGCAATCGTGACCGCCGGGATCGACAAGAACGGCGCGAGGGCCGGGGACCCCGCCTCGTACTATGAGAACGGCACATCGTTTGAGCCGGTCGGGGGGACCATCAACACCATCCTCCTCATCGGTGCAGATCTTCCGGAATATGCCATGGCCCGGGCAGTGATGACGGCAACCGAGGCGAAGGCCGCCGCCCTCCAGCAGCTGATGGCGCGGAGCCTCTATTCAACCGGTATCGCCACGGGTTCCGGCACCGACATGATCGCTGTAATATCGGATCCCGCTTCGCCTCTTTCGATCACAGATGCCGGGACGCATTCCGCCCTCGGGGAACTGATAGCAAAAGCGGTGATCCGGGCAACGCAGTCGGCGCTTGAGAAAGAGACCGGGCTTTCGCCAGGTTCCCAGCACGATGTACTTGTCCGCCTCGAACGGTACCGGGTTACAAAACAGGATCTCTGGAGCATTGCGGCGGATGCTGCCGGAAAAGACCCGTCCGACCCGGAAGAACAGGAACTGTTTTACCGGCACCTGGAACAGTGGGCACGGCGCCCGGGGTCAGTTGCTCGTATTGCTGCCGCGCTGCATGTCATTGATGAAGAGTCATGGGGACTCATCCCCCGGAAGGAGGCATGCCAGTCAGTCTGTCGTATCGTAGAGGACCCTGCCGGTATCCTGCATGGTTTGAATTGTGCAACGATACCTCCCCTCCGGTGCCTCACCGAAACCCTTGCCGCTCACATATACCATCGGGCGCACAGGATGCCGGCATCGACCGGACGAAACGCCAGAAGATCGGGCACCTGATGTTCAGAACGGTGCGCCAAAAGGGCTTATACCCCCGCACTGCACACTTCTAAGGTAATGCGTCCCATCGCTGTGGTCAACAATTTCGGCCAGTTCAACCACCTCATCCACCGGGCCCTGCGGGATCTCGAAATCCCGGTAACGCTTGTCTCCAACACGGTCCCGCCGGAGAAGATCGCGGAATCCAGCAGCGGGATCATTCTCGGGGGCGGGCCGGCGATTGAGCGGGCCGGGAACTGCGCGGAGTATCTCCGGCTCGGGCTACCGGTGCTCGGGATCTGCCTTGGCCTCCACGTGATCGCAACAACGTTCGGTGGGAAGGTGCAGCCGGGAAAGAGCGGCGGGTACGGGCCGGTCGAGGTCACCATCTGCGACCATGACGACATCCTTGCCGGGTATCCCGGCACAATCCGGGTCTGGGCATCGCATGCCGACGAGGTTGTCCAGGTCCCGCAGGGTTTTACCCTCCTTGCCGCATCGGACATCTGCGGCGCCGAGGCAATTGCCCTTCCGGACCGTCATATCTACGGGCTCCAGTGGCATCCCGAGGTCAGCCATACCGAGAACGGGAAGAAGGTCTTTGAGAACTTCCATGCAATCGCCCTCGAGCATGGAGCCTGAATTCACGCTTTTTGTACCATGAACTCTCCCGATGCTCTTGCCGGACAGGTCCGATCGGTCGGTTTTGCCTGCACGGGCTGCAGCACCTGCTGCCGGCGCTCGGGAACGGACTCCGGGCTCGTGATGGTCACCTGCGGCGAGATCAGGGCGATCATGGATGCGACCGGCCTTCCCTGGGAGGAGATTGCCATGCCTTACCCGGAGACCGTCGATACCGGGAACGGCGGCAGGTTTGCGCTGGGCTGGTGCCTCCGGCACGAGGGGGAAGCCTGCCGGTTCCTCTCGGATGGACGGTGCACGATCTACGGGAGCCGCCCGTGGATATGCCGGACGTTCCCGTTCATGCTGGACGGGGAGACGCTTGTCGTCTCCGAGTGCGAAGGGACCAGAAGGCCGGTCTCTAAAAAAGAGGCACGGGCGATTGCATCCGATCTCATCTCCCGCAGGTCCGCCGAGGAAGAGGAAGCGCTGCTTGTCCGGGACGTGCTTGCAAAAAATCCCGTGCCCGGCAATTCCCGGATCGTTGTCGACAGCGAGGGGGTGAAGGTGATCCATGGCTGAGATCCGGATCATCGGCACAGCCCACGTCTCGCAGGAGAGCGTCAACGAGGTCACGGCTGCGATCGAGGAGTTCAAACCCGACGTTGTCGCTGTCGAACTTGACCCGGCGCGGTTTGCCGGGCTGAAGAAGAAGATGGCCGAACCCTCGGTGAACGAGGTGCTGGAGACGGGCAACTTCACCCAGCTCCTTATCCAGTGGACGCTCTCCTACATCCAGCGGAAGATCGGGATGGATGTCGGGGTCGAGCCCGGCGCCGAGATGAAGGCGGCGATCGCGCAGGCCGAAGAGCGGCACCTCCGCATCGGGCTCATCGACCGGGATATCCGGATCACGCTCTCCCGGTTCTGGAAGTCCATGACCCTGTGGGAGAAGGCAAAGATGTTCTACGCCCTCTCCGCGTCGATCGCAGGGGTCGATGAAGGGGAGTTCGATATCGAGTCCTTAAAAAAGGAGGACGTGATCGCGCTTGCCATGGAGGAGTTCCGGAAGTTCTCGCCCAACGGAGCAAAGGCCCTCATTGACGAACGCGATGCGTACCTCGCCCACCAGATCCTTGCGCTCAATGCCCGGGAGGAAGGTCGCGTCCTTGTCGTGATTGGCGCCGGGCACGTAGGCGGGGTGAAGCGTTACATGGCAAACCCGCAGACGCTCCCCCCGCTTGGCGATCTCACGGCGGAAGTCAAGAGTCCGCCGTGGGGGATGATCTTCGGGGTTGCGGTAACGCTCCTCTTTGCCCTCATGATCGTTGCGATCGCGTTCTCCGGGGTCGGGTGGGACGTCCTTGCTTGGGCTCTCGTCTACTGGGTGCTCGTCCACGGGGTTTTAACCGCGGTCTTTACGCTCGCTGCCAGAGGTCATCCCCTCTCAGCCGCGACCGGCTTTGCCGTCTCCTGGTTCACCGCGCTCAACCCCCTGATCGCAGCCGGCTGGTTCTCGGCCATTGTGGAGGCAAAGATCCGGAAACCGACACCTGCGGACTTCCGGAAGATCTTCGAAGCTGCGACCTTCTCCGAGATGTGGGAGATCCCGCTCTTTAAGGTCGTTCTCGTCGCCGCCCTTGCAAATGTCGGCAGCACGCTTGGCACGATCCTGTACTTCATCGTGATCTTCCCGTGGCTCGGGATAGATCCGACGGTTGTAGTCGGGCAGGGTTTTGCCAATCTCTGGCAGGCAATTATTGCCTTCATCTGACGAAACATCCGCCCCGTCTCCGAATACCTCAGGTTTATCAGGTGTGCCGGAGATGATCCTTCTAGAGTAAACGGACCTGGTGACGGAAATGCACGGCAAGTTTCTGCTAGTCATACTTATGATCGGTGCGCTCGCGTACCCGGTGGCAGGGGCGATCGGTACGATCAACGCCGGGAACACGATCTATCTTGGCGAGGGCAACCTCGATATCTCCGGGGCAGTCGGGGATTATACTAAGATTGCATATTTCACGGGGGATCACGAGCAGCCGGATAAGATGGTTTCGATTAGTTCGAAGACAAGTTTCTATGTCAGCCCCGAGGTCTTCTCCGACCAGCTTGGTTACTGGTATTGCTGGAACGAAACGCTGACCCGATCGACCGCCCCGGTTGCATTCTACATCGATAAGCCGTACCTCACGATCAAGGTGCGGGATTCCACCGTTGATGTCGATGCAACGAACAAATGGGTCTACCGGGGCGATACTGCCGAGTTCAGCATCGAGACCAACATGGGCGTTATGACAGAACGCGGCGTGACCGGCGTCCCGGTCACCATCAGGGTGAAATCTCCTGACGGGAACACCTACAGTGGTCTTGTGGACGCGGGGGGCAGTGTCCAGTCCCTGTCTGTATCGGTACCGCTCTCGCCTTATAATCCCGGCATCGCGTGGTATACCGGTGACTCCCGGTACCCTGTCGGGACTTATACGGTCTCCGTGGAGTCCGAAGCCAACTACATGAAGGATAATTACCCTGTCGAAGGAGCAACCGTCTCAAAACCGGTGACGGTTCTCGTCCAGACCCGCAATCCCCTGATCACAACCGCAACGCCTACCCGTGCACCCGAAACGACGACTGCAACGGCAGCAGCGACGCCAAAACCGACAGCTCCTTCGGCGACGATAACGACCGTTCTAGCGACAACGCCGGCCGTTACAACGGCAGTGGAAACAACCATGGTTCCGTCAACAGCCGCAACCACAGCGAAACCCACCACTGCGCTCCCGGGTTTTAGCTCCGTCTGTGCAATATTTGCCTGCGGGACAGTATGCGCACTCCTCCTCGCCCGGCGCCGGTGACCACTCCCGAACTTTTTTATCTGCCGGAAGGCTAATGCAGCTCCATGAATGTTGTCACCACGGTCATCAAGTCCCGCCACAGTGTCCGGCAGTTCAGACCGGATCCGGTTGACAGTACCGTGATTGCGGATGTCATCGAGTGCGCCCGGCACGCCCCTACCGCCATGAACCTCCAGCCCTGGCTCTTCGGGGTAATCCAGGACAAGGCGACCCTGAAGGCGATCGCGGACCTGACCGACCATGGGAAATTCATTGCCGGTGCCGCTCTCTGTTTCACCGTCTTTGGCGAAAAGAAGGAGAAGTACTACCTTGAAGACTGCTGTGCGGCTACCGAGAACCTGATCCTCGCCCTCCAGGCGCATGGTGTCGGTTCCTGCTGGGTTGCCGGGGAGAAGAAACCATATGCGGACGCCGTGCGAACCCTCCTCAATGTCCCCGATGCCTATACGCTTGTCTCCCTTGTGCCGGCAGGCCTCCCGGCGGAGGTTAAGATCCCGCAGAAGAAGGAATTGAAGAAAATATTGTTTAACGAGCGGTTCAAGAAAGAGTAATTTTTTGTTTTTACCTGAACTTGGTCCCGTTGCAGGCGGACAGGAATTCCTTATCCTCTTTCAGCGGGTAGGGCGGATGCGATTGTCTGCTGATTTTTTTCCTGTTCCCGTTCCGATCAGTCCGGTCTGAATGATGTTCAATGGCAACTGCACCCCGCCTCTCAGCCAAACCCAAATGCATATATTTTTCATCTCAAAATGCATGGAATATTTTTATGGGCATATTTGACTTCCTGGTGAAAAAAAAGGATGTCCAGTATTCAAATGAAGGCGTTCATATGAGTGAACGCGGCCAGCATTTAAAAGCCCTCCTCAAGTATGATCAGGCACTTTCCCTGAATCCCGATAATGCAGTAACGTGGTATAACCGGGGTGTTTCCTTAACTGCACTGAACCGGCATAAAGAAGCTCTTGCATCGTATGACCGGGCGCTGGCCCTGGAACCGGGAAATCCTGAGGTGCTGGAGAAGAGGGAATATTCCATGCGGGAGTTTGGCGGAAAATTCTGATAAACGCCCGTTTACAATCCTGTTTTATGTTTCCGTCACCTTATCTGCCCCGTTGATTATTCATCGTTCAATTTCGGCCATCGATATGTTTGAAAACTGAGATCGCGGGAACATTTTTCCCGATTAACAATATCCTCCTTTCAGACCGGTCAGGCCGGGACATAGCAAGAGAGCGAGGGATGCAACAGGATCTTCCAAATTTAAAAAATACAACTCTCTGGTCCCTTTTTTTTCAGGATGGGGGGACGGGACTCAGGCCGGATTTCCCTTTTTTCCGTCCTGTTTTAAAACCCTGACAGACTTAAAGAGGAAGAACCCGACGACCCCAAACGTCACGACCGGCGAGACATAGGCCGGGATCTCGAACCCGAAGGCATCGAGGACCATGATGATGCCAAGGCAGAGGATGGAGTACATGGCGCCGTTTTTGAGGAAGATGTACTTCTTGATCGTATCGATGTTCTTCATCGTCATCTCACGGACAACGAATGCGCCGAGGCCGTTTCCTATCAGGATGAGCGGGACCGAGAGCGTGAACGCAAACGCCCCAAGCACGCCGTCGATCGAGAACGTGGCATCGATCACTTCGAGGTAGAAGAGCTTGGAGATATCCGACATCCCCGATCCCAGCATCTTCTTCTCCTGGAGCTCGGCGTTCTGCCGGAATCCGTGGACGATGAAGAACGCCGTGGATCCGATCACGGCACCGAACGCCATGAGGGGATGCTCCTTCAGTGCGAGCCAGACGATGATGGCAAGCAGGATCGAGACGACGGCAAAGAACCAGACCCCCTTACTCTCGATATACCGTTCCCCGCGGAGCCCGTAGTGCTTCTCTTCAAGGAAGATCCAGTGGAAGAAGAGGAAGATTAAGAAGACTCCCCCGCCCATCAGGAGGACCGGGGCAGACTGCTCGACCGCTTCCATCACCGACGGATCTGATGAGAAGGTCGCGAGGAATGCATCGACCGGGCCAAGCGAGGGTGTTGCGAACCAGACGATGATCCATGGCAGGAGTCCCCGGATCACAAAGACGGCAAAGAAGAGCCCCCAGACAAGGAACCAGCGGCGTGCCCGCTCGCTCATGGTCCCGAGGATCTCGGCGTTGATGATGGCATTGTCGATACTGCTGATCGTCTCGAAGAGGCAGAGCCCCGCAACGATCAAAAGGATCGACAACAGGTCCATGGTGTGCGGAAAAATGTACTGTTCTCTTCGGACTTAAAGAATTGGAATGCCAACGGAACGGCGCGAACCGGTTCACCTCCTGCGATCTGTGGCGAGGCAATCCTTATGCACGCCAGCCGCAAACCATTGCGTATGAAAAGACCGGTCCTGCAGGTGGCGCTCGACATAACGGAACTTCCCCGCGCCCTTGCGATAGCGGAGGAATCGGTTGCCGGGGGGGCGGACTGGATCGAGGCGGGAACCCCGCTCATCAAGAGCGAGGGGATTTTAGCAGTCCGGGCGCTCCATGAAAAGTTCCCGGACCGGACTATCATCGCCGACATGAAGGTTGCCGATACCGGCACGCTGGAAGTCGAGATGGCGGCAAAGGCCGGGGCATCCATCGTCGGGATCCTTGCCGATGCCGACGATGCCGTCGTGGAAGAGGCGGTCCGGGCAGCGCGGCTCTACGGCGTGCAGATCATGGCGGATCTCATCAACGCAAAAGACCCGGTTGCCCGGGCGGGGGAGATCGAGCGCCTCGGCGTCGACATCATCGCAGCGCACACCGGCATCGACCAGCAGATGAAGGGCATGGGCTCGCTCGACCTCGTGCGGTCCCTTGCCGGTACGGTGTCTGTGCCGATCGCGGTCGCCGGCGGGATCGATACGGGTTCCGCAGGAGAGGCGGTCCGGGCCGGGGCGGCGATCGTGATCGTCGGGGGAAATATCGTCCGGTCCCGTGACGTCACCGCATCCACAAAGGCAATCCGGCAGGCGATCGACAGACCGAAAGCCGGGAAGGCGGTGCAGGTGCCGGTCGATGAGCAGATCCGGGAGATCCTGATGAAGGTCTCGGCCCCGAACGTCACCGACGCGATGCACCGGAAAGGGGCAATGGAGGGGATCGTCTCTATCTGCGGGGACGTGAAGATCGCGGGAAAGGCGACAACCGTCCAGACCTTTGCCGGCGACTGGGCAAAACCGGTCGAAGCGATCGACGTCGCGCAGCCCGGTGACATCCTCGTCATCAACAACGACGGCGGCACTCATGTTGCGCCGTGGGGGGAGCTTGCGACGCTGAGCTGTGTAAAACGGGGAATCGCCGGCGTTGTCATTGACGGTGCCGTCCGGGATGTTGACGACATCCGGAAGATGAAATACCCGCTCTTTGCAAAAGCCACCTGCCCCAATGCCGGCGAACCGAAGGGTTTTGGCGAGATCAACGCCGAGATCCGGTGCTGCGGGCAGTACGTGCGGCCCGGGGACTGGATTATCGGCGACGAGAGCGGGGTCGTCGTCATCCCGAAAGAACGGGCGTACGAGATCGCACGCAGGGCGCTCGAGGTCCGAAAGAACGAGGAGCGGATCCGGGAGGAGATCCGGCGGGGGAGCACACTCTCGAAGGTAGCGGACCTGATCCGGTGGGAGAAGCGGTAAGCGCTCCTCCCGTCCTTGGCAGTCACCCGGATTCTTTTGTTCCGTTACCCGGGGGCGTTTCCTCGGCAACTTACGGACTGTTCAATCTCACAATGGCCGATCTCATAATTGCTGTTCAGGAAGCACCGTCATCGGGGACCTTATCCCGGCGTGCCCGTATCGGTTTTTCCGGGCGTATTGGCGTCTCAAAAAAAGGTTTTTTACTTGTTTGCAATCGCATCCATCACTTTTGTCATGACCTCGTCGCTGTGACCCTTCATCCAGAACCAGCAGAAGATTGCAATCGCGGCGCCGACGCCGATGCCGATGCCCCACACAATCGGGGTGATGATGGTATAGATGATGGTTAAGTCCAGCATCAGCTGCGAGAGCGCGAGCATGATGACGATAAAGTACAGGAATATCCGGAGCAGGAAGAGCACCGGGCTCATCAGCTCGATATTGGAATTCTTCGTGTAAACCTGGAAGAAGTCAAGGAAATAGTCCGTTAAGAGAATCCCCGCTACGAGGATGATGCCAAACGCGATGATGTGGGGGATGTACTCGATCACGGTCGTCATGAACTGGCTCAAGTACTCCATATTCAGGATATCGACCGCTGCAAGAATTGCCACCAGGTATACGATGCACCGAACGGCAATATCCCCGAGATACCCGGGAGAGACGCCGGATTTCCGGACTGATTTCCCGAATTCCGATTCGCCGATCAGTTTTGCCGACGCCGCCTTGTCAAGGACGATCCGCACGGCCTTTCCAAGCAGCCGCCCGACGATCCAGCCGATGAGAAGGACAATCAGTGCACCGATAATGGCAGGAAGGACTGCCGCAGTATTCTGTAATCCGAGGGCGATTATATCAACCGTTCCGTTTACCACAGGTTACCACTCCTTACATTCACTCATCAATGCAGAAACAGGGGTGCAACGCAATGCCGTCATACGCCCGTGTTCACTCTGTTCAATACCATTCCACCAGAATAAAGCTTCTTCAGCCTGTGACCCTGCCCGGAACAACGGCTTCCTGATCCTCCCTCCGGAACCCGGGATGCACGAAAACAGAATGGGAACTTTAATCTTATTTAAAATTTTTTATTATTGGTTATAAGTATTGGTCATTCACAACAATTATTAATACGGCGGTCAAAATATACCAGCGGCAACCGGCAGATGGCATGAATTTTTTATGATGCAGGATTACCAGCGCGAACTTTCCAGTATCAGGAGGCTTCTCAAGGAAAATTCCGACGGGATGAGTGTAACCGATATCTCCCGTGCACTTAAAAAGAACAAGAACACCATCGGACGCTATCTCGATATCCTTCTCATCTCCGGGCAGGTCGATATGCGGACCTATGGCATGGCAAAAGTCTATACCCTCTCCCAGCGGGTGCCGCTCTCTGCCATGCTCAGTTATTCGAAGGAACTGGTCATGGTCCTCGATACCGGCGGCCGGATCGTCGATATCAATGAGAATTTTCTAAGGCTTCTGGACCTGGAACGATCAGATGCGGCGGGTAAAAATATTGAATTCCTGCGCCCCCCCAACGTCGACGTCCACGAGCTGCTCGGGTCTGTTGCAGCAGGCGCAAAGAAACGGGAAGAGAAACGGGAAGAGACCGTCACGTTCCGGATCAAAGGGACGGGCGAACGCATCTTCAAGGTGAAACGCATCCCGACCGTGTTTGAAGACGGCGGCAGAGGAACCACCGTTATCCTTGAAGATATCACCGAGCATATCCTCGCCGAGCGGGAGATCCAGCAGAGCGAGGAGCGGTTCCGGACGATGGCCGAGAACATCCGGGACGGGCTCGTCATCATCGAGGACGGCAGGAACGTCTTTGCCAATAAACGGGTCACCGAGATCACCGGCTATACGATTGAAGAGATGATGGCCCTCGATCCCGTCTCTCTCGTTGTTCCCGAAGACCGGAAAACGGTGGCGAAACGGTTCGAAGAGGTCCTGGAAACGCACCCGGAAGGATTCCGGGACGATGTTGCCTGGATTATCAGGAAGGACGGGAAGCGGCGGTGCATCTACTCCCGCATCACGGTAATGCCGCGGGAGAACAAGCAGTACGCGTTCGTGATCCTGACCGATATCACGGAACTCCGGGCAAAAGAGGCCGCGCTTCGTGAGAGCGAGCAGCGGTTCCGGATGATGGCCGAGAACATCCGGGACGGGCTGCTCATCATCGAGAACAACCGGATCGTCTTTGCCAACCGGCGTATGACCGAGATCTCCGGGTTCACCCTGGAAGAGATTGCGCAGCTGGACTTCCGGAATATCCTTGTCGCAGATGTGCCGTCCCATCATGATCTCGGGAGTGTCGTTCCCAAAGACAAGAGTTGTACCATCGAGGCGCTCATCGGCAGCATCAGGCCCGGCGCAAATATCCCTGAGGAGGCAACGTTCTGGATCAACCGGAAAGACGGAACGAAGCGCTGTATTCAGGGCAACTTCTCCGCAACCGTGCATGACGACGTCATCAGCATCTATGTCACAGCGACCGATATTACCGCATTTGCCGAGAAAGAGCAGGCGCTCCGCGACCGGATCGCCTCGCTCCAGGAACTGGTCTCCTGAGGCTCCCAAAAATCCCGTTTTGTCCCTCTTCCGCCGGATTCCTGCGTGGCGTGAGTCGTCGCGTTTATTATTGATATGTATAACCAATATTGAAAATACTTAAATACTATTATCTCAAACGGATAACCTCAATTATCGTTTACGTGAACAGGTATGATATCCATGAATGGAAAGAATATCACCGGCGCAAAAGCCTCTCTACCCTGCGCCGAACGGACCGGCATGCCCCTCCTGGTACTTTGCATCACCGGGATTGCCGTTGCATGCCTCATTCTCTCTGCGCCCGCAAGCGCAGGCACCAAGTACATGGCCGGAAGCCCGGATCTCTCTGCCTCCATCTCGGGGACAAACGAGTTCTCCGCGGGAAGCACCGTCCCGCTCCAGATCCGTATCCAGAACACCGGCTATAATGAATACAAGTTCATCGGCTCGAGCATTGTCAGCCGGGACGATCTCCCCGATACGGCAAAATTCTTAACCGTCTCCCTTGCAGCAGGGGATTCACCCATCATCGTCAAGTCCGATCCCCAGATGGTTGGCGACCTTGCCGCGAGCGCAACGGCAACGGGTACATTCACGATCAAGATCCCGTCCGATGCCCCTGCGGGAACCTATACCCTCCCCGTTGGCCTGAGCTACAGTTACCTGTACCAGGCTGAACAGTACGGCACGGATGCGATTCAGTATTACTATAAATCCGTCAACAAGACCGTCACCATCCCTGTCACCATCAAGCCCCGGGTCAGAATCGATGTCGTTTCCACGGATATCGGGCAGGTTAACTCGGGAATGGAAGGCACCGTCAACATCACCGTGAAAAACACCGGGGATGAAGACGGGAAGAAGGCCGTGCTCCGGATATCACGGAACGGTTTAAGCCCGGTCACTCCTACGGACAGCAGCGTCTATATCGGGGATTTTGTACAGGGCACAGTTGTCACCGGCACATTCCGGGTATCGGTTGCTGACAAAACGGAAGAGCAGACCTACCCGCTTGACATCTACGTCACCTACGAGAACAAGGACGGGGACTCTGTAACGTCCGAGAGCGAGACTATTGGTATACCGGTGGGCAGGAAAGCGGACTTTGTCATAACCTCCGGACCGGTCACTATGACTGCCGGCAAAAAGCAGGTTATCACCGTTGAATACCGGAACAACGGCGGCGCAACGGTCTATTCTGCGCAGGCACGGATCAGTGCGGTTGACCCGTTCACCTGCAGCGACGATGTCGCGTACTTCGGGACGGTAAAGCCCGGCGAATCCCGACAGGCATCGTTCGAGATCAGCGTCGATGGAACCGCAACCCCCAAGGAGTACGGCCTGGACTCGGAGATCGAGTACCGCGACTCTTTGGACAACAGCAGGATCTCGGACCCCCTCAAGGTTACGATCCAGGTCGAATCCGCGCCCGGGCTTATCAAATCCCTGACCGGCAACCCTCTGCTCCTTGGCATCCTTGCGGTTGTCATCATCGGCATCGCGGCCTATGTCTTCTGGTACAGGAAACGGGACCGGTGAGGTCCATGGAATACCAGTTCAGCAGTGCACGGGTTCCTGCCGGCAGCAGCGGGACAGCCGCGATGCAGGCCGGCATATCCGGGAAAAACCTCCTGCAGGGCCTGCAGGAATACCGGGGGGGATGAGCGGCATGCCAGTGCTGACACCAAAACGGTCTTACGTATCGGTCCTTGCCGCATTTCTCCTTATCCTGTGCCTTGCGAGTCCGGTCCTGGCCGTCGTGAAGTACTCGGAGGGGAGCCCGGAATTTACCGCAGCGGTTGCCGGGACCAACGAGTTTTCCCCGGGACAGGAGACAACGCTCCAGATCCTCGTGAAGAACAACGGTCTTAACCTCTTCGTGCAGACGGAAGGTGTCGGGACGATGGCGCAGGAAGACCTGCCGAACACTGCAAAGTTCGTAACGGTCTCGCTCGCGTCCAAAACCCCCTCCGTGATCGTCAAATCCGATCCCCGCTACGTGGGGGACATCCGGGGGAACGGGGGGTCTGCGACCGCCGCGTTCACGATCAAGATCACCTCCGATGCAGCGGAGCCGGAATACACGCTCCCGGTCACCATCTCCTACCAGCAGCCGGTGGATCACGGGATTCCGGCAAGCGACACGTACGAGTACGTCTATGAGAAGAATGAGGTGACAATCCCCGTCACCATCCGAATCAAACCCGAGGTGTCGCTTACGATGCTTGAAACCGATGCCGGTAACGTCACCGTGGGTGCCGAGAGCATAGTCCGGCTCCGGATCGTAAATACCGGATCCGGGACCGGCCGGGATGCAATCCTGAAGATCACCCGGAACGGGAAGAGCCCGGTCGTCCCGGTCGACAACGCCATTTACCTTAAGGATTTTGAATCCGGGGAGATCCTGGAGCCCCGGTTCAGGATCTCGGTATCGGACGATGCAGCAGCCCAGACATATCCGGTCGACATCGCGATAGCCTATACGGACCACGAGGGATCGAAAGTGACAACAGACCCGGTTACTGTCGGGATTGATGTGCTTGCCAAACCGGAGTTTGTGATCGTGTCGTCACCGGCGAAGGTGGCTGCCGGCTCCACGGCAACGATCACGGTGCAGTACAGGAACACCGGTACAGCGACAGTCTACGCGGCATCGGCCGGGATCACCGGCCACGCCCCGGTAACGTTTGCCGACGATATGGCGTATCTTGGCGACGTGAAACCCGGTGAGGCCGTTTCCGCGGTCTTCTCCGTGCAGGCAGACTCTTCGGCGGAACCGGGAGAGTACTCGTTCGACAGCCGGGTGCGGTACCGCGATGCATCCAGTACGAGCATCCAGTCTGATACCAACGATGTCGTAATTGAGATCCTCCCGGCAGAAACGGGCCTCGTGAACAGCCCGGTTTTGCCGGTCATCGGTATCGCGGTCCTTGCCGGTGTCGTGCTGCTCGCGTACCGGTACCGGATGGGAAGGCAGTGATACCCTATGCCCGGTGCGGTTAACCCGGCAGGAACGGGTACCCGGAGATCATCATGATACCGGAGTTCTACGCGTGGATAGCGAACACCATCACTAAAAAGCCGCTTCTCGTAGCCGGGCTGGTCGCCCTCCTCTTCATCGTCGGCATCTACGGGATGACCCAGCTCACGATGCAGACCGGGTGGGAAACCTACCTGGACAAGGACTCCGCGAGCGGGATCACGTACGGGCAGTACAACGAGGAGTACAAAACCTCGACGATCATCCTGATTGTTGAAGCCGGCGACCCGCTCAGCCCGGATGTTCTCTCCTATGTCGAATCGCTGGAAGCAAAGATCGGGCAGCAGCAGAATATCGAGAGCACGGCAAGTATTGTCGATTACCTGAAAGCCTATCATGGCGGGACGCTCCCGAAGACCCGGGCGGATATCGAGAGTATCGTTAATGCATTTCCGGAATCCACCCGCAATCTTGTCTACCCGTCGAAAGTCCTGACCCTTGTCCAGATCAAGCTGAATCCTGAACTTACGGATACCAACCAGCAGGCTGTACTCGATGTCATCACCTCTATCGTTGAGGAATCCGAAGCACCCCCCGGAGTGACCATCGAGATCTCCGGTTCCCCGGCATTCACCCAGCAGATGTCACAGGGGCTTTCGTCCAATATGGGGATCCTGATCGGGGGGGCGCTCATCCTCATGGTCATCACGATGGGGATCCTCTTTGCGTACGTGCGGCACCGGTTCATGCCGGTCCTGCTCGTTGCAATCGGCCTTTTTACCTCGCTTGGCCTGATGGGGCTCTTTGGGATCCACTTAAACATGGCCGTGATCGGCGCATTCCCGGTGCTGATCGGCCTTGGGATCGATTACGCGATCCAGTTCCATGCCCGGTTTGACGAGGAGGCCCGGAAGGGATCGCTTGAGAGCGCCGTCTTTGTTACGGTGACAAAGACCGGCCCCGCTGTCCTGTACGCGATGCTTGCGACGAGCATGGGGTTTGTTGCCATGTTCGTCTCGGAGATGCCCATGATCCGGTCGTTCGGGCTTGTCTCCATCATCGGGATCAACACCTGTTACTGGGTCTCGTGCATCGGCATGCCGACGCTCGGGCTCCTCCTGAAGTACCAGCCAAAGCCGCAGACGGGCGAGGCATGCTATGCCGTGGGCACCGAGGCCTGCGACACGGTGATCGGGAAAGAGAAGAAGAAAAGCGGATTCTCCTACGGGCAGTTCCTCACCGATGTCTCGGTGAAGATCGCAAAAAATCCCATCCCGGTCCTCCTTCTTGCCGGTTGTATCGCGCTGATCGGCTTTACGATCGACCCGACAATCCCGATCAGCACCGATGAGAACTCGTTTGTCCCCTCGGATATGCCGGCCAAGATCAACATGGACAAGGTGACCCGGATCCTCGGCTCGACGTCCACGGCGGACTTCTATGTCCGGGGTTCGCGGGTGACTGATCTCGATACCGTGCAATGGATGGTCAGGTTCCAGGACTACGAGCTCGCGCACCATGCGGAGCTCACCTCGGCAACAAGCATCGCCACCTACGCAATCCAGTATAATGGCGGCACAATGCCGGATACGCAGGCTGAGCTCGATGCCGTGCTTGCAAAGATCCCTGAAGAGACAAAGTCTCAGTACACGAGCGGCGGAATGAGCGGGATCGTCCGGTTCTCCACCACCAAGATGGAGATGACCGAGCAGGAGTCGCTAAAGAAGCAGATGGTCTCCGAGATTGAGTTCCTTGAACCACCGGTAGGCATCACCGTTGTACCGACCGGCAGTTTCGAGCTCTATACCAAACTGCTCGGGACGATGGCGGAGTCCAAGGAGACGATGACGCTCCTTGGCTTTGCTCTCGTACTCGCATTCTTAATTCTCGTGTACCGGCACATCGATGCCGCGTCCCCGATCATCCCGATCATCTTCATTGTCGGCTGGAACGCGGTCATGATGAAGGTCCTTGGCATCGATTATACGCCGCTGACCGCAACGCTCGGGTCCATGACGATAGGGGTAGCCGCCGAATACACGATCCTTGTCATGGAGCGGTACGAGGAGGAAGTGGAGCGGCTGCACGATCCCCTTGCCGCCATCCAGGAGAGCGTCCAGAAGATCGGGACCGCGATCACGGTCTCGGGCCTTGCAACCTTCTTCGGGTTCTCGGCGCTCTGCCTTGCGACCTTCCCGATCGTCAGCAACTTCGGGGTGACGACGCTTATCGCGGTCGCATTCTCCCTGATGGGAGCTATCTTTGTCATGCCGGCCGTGCTCTCACTGATGGGCAGGTTCACTGAATGGCTCCACGCGAGGAAGGCAGACGGCGGAAACGCAGAAGAGCCCGCGACAAAGTCGGCGTGAAGATCCCGGCGGGAACCCCCCGCCTCATTTTCCCGTAACTTCGGTGCAATTTACCGGCAATTCTCCTTCTCCCGGTGCATCCCTGGTAATCCCCGCGATCCCGGGAAAAACGATCCCTGTTCTCCGGTCCCGGTATCCCGTGGCAGTTCCCGCAGGTTTATCTGGATTCTCTCTCAATCCGGTTTACAGGAGCATACCTGTGAGCGATCCCATCATTGAGGTGACGAATCTTTCCCACCGGTTCAGGGACACCGTTGCGGTCGACGGGATCTCGTTTGCGGTCCGTCCCGGCGAGATCTTCTCCTTTCTCGGGCCGAACGGGGCGGGCAAGAGCACGACCATCAACGTGTTAACGACGCTCCTTGCCGTCCAGGGCGGGATGGTAAGGGTTGCAGGGTTCGACGTTGCAAAGAGCCCGGGGGAGGTGCGCCGGTCGATCGGGATCGTCTTCCAGGAGGAGACCCTCGACCGCGATCTCACGGTTAGGGAAATCCTGGAGTTCCACGGCAGGCTCTACTCGATGCCACGGGAGGAGCGCAAGAAACGGATCGACGAGATGATCCGGCTTGTGGAGCTTGAGGCAAAGCGCGACGTGCAGGTCCGGCACCTCTCGGGCGGGATGAAGCGCCGGCTCGAGATCGCGCGGGGGCTGATGACCCGGCCAAAAGTGCTCTTCCTGGACGAGCCCACGCTCGGGCTCGATCCCCAGAGCCGGATCCATGTCTGGGACTACATCCGGCAGGTGAACCATGAGGGGACGACGATCTTTTTAACCACCCACTATATGGACGAGGCTGACAGCCTCTCGGACCGGATCAATATCATCGACCACGGGAAGATCATCGCATCGGGCACGAGCCGGGAACTCAAGGACGCGCTCGGGCAGGACATCATCTCGCTGGAGACAGGCAACGATGCACGGGCCGCTGAAATCCTGCGGGACCTTCCCGGCGTGCGGGATATCCGGCCGGGCCTCCGGGGTTTCTCGGTGATCATCAGCGGCGACGGGGGAAAGTGCCTTCCGGCAGTTCTCGACCGGCTCAGGGGGGCGGGGATTGCAATCGTCTCGGCAAACTTAAAACAGCCGACGCTCGACGACGTCTTCGTCCATTTCACCGGACGGGAGATCCGGGGGTGAGTCATGGGATTTGAGTTCTTCACCATCTACTGGCGGGACATGATCCGATTCGTCCGGTTCCGTGCCCTGCTCTTTGCCTCGCTCGTCCAGCCCGCCCTCTGGATGGCGTTCTTTGGGATCGCGATGACCGGAAGTTTCGACCGGTTCACCTCGTTAGCCCCGCTCCCCGCCGGCGCGGTCCCGGTCCCGTACCTGACGTTCATGGCTGCCGGGGTGATGGCGTTAACGACCCTCTTTACGACCCTCTTTGGCGGCATGGGCCTCCTCTTCGATAAGCTCTGGGGGCTGATGCGCGAGATCCTCGCAAGCCCGGCGCCCCGCTGGCATATCCTCTTCGGGATCGCGCTCTCGGGGATAACCAAGTCGTATATCCAGGTGATGATCCTCATGGTCTTCGGGCTTCTTATCGGCGTCCGGTTCTTTGTTGGTGCTTCGCTCGTCCAGGTCGCCATCGCTATTGCCGGGATCCTCCTCTTTGTCGGGATCTTCGCGCTCGGGTTCCTCTTCCTCTCCTCGGCAATCTCGCTTACAATGGAGAGCCCCGAGAGCATGCAGGCGGTGATGACGCTGCTCTCGCTCCCCCTCTTCTTTGTCTCGAACGCACTCTACCCGGCCGAGTCTTTCCCGCCGTTCCTCCAGGCGGCAACGGCGCTGAACCCCTTAACCTATCTCGTGACGGGCATCCGGTACTTTGCAATCGGCCCGGACTTCTGGGCGCTCTCGCACCACTACGTGTACACGCCGGCGGACGTCTGTTTTGCGTTCCTTGCCCTTGCGCTCTTTGCAGGGGTCATGTTCGCGCTCGCGCTCCGCACGATCAACCGGGCCGTCGTGAGCTGAAGCGGGAGGTGTGCCCCGGCTCATGGCAGCTCGTTTTTGAACGCGTGGCAGCCGGGGCACCACCAGCCCACCGGGACATGGTGCTGCTTTCTCCTGCCGTCATACATTTTTACGTAAGTCCTTACCATGCGCTGCCGGCGTGCACGGCCGGTCTTTCCCATCGTTTTGCAGCCGTCCGGGCACGGAGGTGACCTGCACATACGAAACGTCTCCTGCCCGTCCGGCACGATAATAGTTATGCAAATGGCAGGTGCAGGAGACGGACAGCACGCGATACGTGCAGATACGATCCGCTCCTTTTTGGCACCCGGTCAGAGTTTTCTTAAGACCGACATGAGCGATTCCGTCTTCGGCGGCAGTTCTTCGGTTTTCCGCTGGCCTGAAAACGATCCCGTTCTGGGAGCGACGGTGGGGTGCATCCCGAGAACGAAGAAGACGATGGCGAGCAGGATAAACCCGAACCGGGCGATATCAAAATAGGTGCTGTGGAGCAGCGTGAAGAACACCACTTCGACGATCTCGACAACAGAATAGAGAAAGAGGCAGGCAAGGCCGGCGAGGAATTCGTATTTCTTCCACCGGATTGCAAGGAGCACGGCTGCGAAAGCGACAAGGACCTGGACATAATCGTACAGGACAAGGCTCTCTTCCACGAGTGCCGTGTTCATAGTTCAGGACTCCCGGTTAGGATATAAAAACGAAGCAATATTTAATGGTTGGGGGAATCCCGCAGCAGGGATCCGGGGATACCCATAAATCGGAACATGGCGCATCCGGCATACACAGCCGGTGCCCGTTTTTAAGCGGGCGCAAAGAACCTTGAAGGAAAAAGTCCGCCATGACCAGCCGCATGTTCCGGTATTACCGGGAAGAGTTCGGGGCAGTCCCCGTCCGTGTCATCCACATGGATCTCACCTTCGATGTCTTCGATGACCGTACCGTAGTCACATCCGACCTTACTGCAGAGTCCCTTGAAACCCCGTTATCCGAACTCGTGCTCAACGCAAAGAACCTTGAGATCCTTGCCGTGAATTCACCCGGCCGCACCTGTTCGTACGAGTATGCCGGGAAGGAAAACCAGATCATCGTCCGGTTCGCAAGCCCGGTCCCGGCGCGGACAAAATTTACCGTGCACACAAAGACCGTTTGCCGCCCGACGAAAAATATCCTCGAAGGCCTGTACTATGACGAGACCCCGCCGGGCGCCCCGCCGCAGCAGATCACCCAGTGCCAGCAGTGGGGGTTCCAGCGCCTCGTGCCCTGCATTGACGACATGACCGCAAAGTGTACATACACGACAACGATCGTTGCGGACGAACGGTACACGAACCTGATCACGAACGGGGATGTGGCAATGCCCCGGGAACCCACCGGGAACGGGCGGGTGAGGATCGTGTACGAAAACAGGGTCACGCCAATGGCTCCCTACCTCTTCTTTCTCGGCTGCGGGACGTACGCGACGTTCTCAAAAGAATGCGAGTATGCTGACGGGAACCGCTGCTCGCTTGAACTGCTGGTCCCCAAAGGTTCCGACCCGGAGATCGCGAACCTTGCGCTCGATATCCTCTATGATTGCGTGCTCTGGGTGAATATCTTCACCGGGCCCGGCAGGTACGACCGGCCGGAGACACGCGCGGAGATCCGCCGGCTGATCGATCAGCGGGATCTCCTGAAGCAGACCAACCCGGGTTCCCCGGCGCTGCAGGAGATCCGCAGCCGGCTCCGGGCCCTCTCCCGCACGATCGCCCCCGGCTACGCGTACACCGGGACAACCTACCGGGAGATCGCGATGCAGAACTCCGACTTCGGCGGCATGGAGAATGTCGGGAATACGACTATCACAGCAAACCGGATCCTGCCCTATGCTTCCATGACCGACCCGGCGTACGAGTACCTCGCCGGCGTCAAGGTGCATGAGTTCTACCATAATCTGAACGGTTCGGAAGTGACGGGTAAGACTCCCTTCGAGATCTGGCTCAACGAGGCGGTCACCGTGCATATCGAGAACCAGTACCACGCGTACCGCTTCGGCGAGGACTACTCCCGGCTCAGGACCGTGCAGGCGCTGCTTATGCCCGGGAGCGGGACGCTGGATCTCGATGCCGGCGCGGCATCCATGCCCATCGAACCGGACGGGTTCAACGACCCCAACGATCTCATCACCGACATCACCTACATGAAGGCCCCTGAGTTCGTGCGGATGATCGAGACGTTCATGGGAAAGGAGCAGTTTGTCAGGGGGCTCGACCTGTACCACCGGACATACCGGCACGGGAACGCGACCCGGGCGCAGTGGGTGGAGGCGATGGAAGCGGTCTCCGGCCAATCCTTTGCCATGATGGCGGAAGGCTGGCTGAAGCAGACCGGGTTCCCGACGCTCTCCGTGCAGGCGGCGTACGACACCCCCCGGCGCGAGGTCACCATCCGGCTCCGGCAGGCCGGGGATACCCCGGGGAAACGCTGGATCTTCCCGGTCCGGATCGCAATCGCCGATGCGGCGGGACGGGACATTACAGAGATCCTCCACCGGGTGGAGAAGGAGGAGGAGACCGTGACAATCCCTTCCCCGGAAAAGCCCGGCTTTATCTCCGTCAACCGGGGGTACTCGTTCTATGGGAAAGTCCGGTATGACGCGCCCTTCCACGAACTGCTCCTGCAGGCGGAGCGGGATTCCGATGTGGTCAACCGGTTCGTAGCGTTCTCTTCGATCCTGGACCGGGAGAAATTCCGGCTGCTGAACGATCCGGCCGCGGTCCCGGACCCGGCCTGCATCTCGCTCTTTTTCCGGGCTCTCACCGACCGCGACCTGATGGACCGGGCCGGCGCCCAGTTCCTCACCATCTTCGAGGCAGTCCCCGACCCGGTGTGGACCCACCGGTACCAGGCGCTCTACGATGCCCGGGAGAAAATTTTAAGGGCGGTTGCCGCACGGCACGCCCCCGCACTCAGGGAGATCTACGCTGAGGAGAATGTCCCCGCAAAGGGGCGGGGGACCCTCTCTGAGGAAGTCCGTGCGATCCGGCAGCGGCAGCGGAAGAATACCGTCCTTGCGGTCCTCGCCCGGCTCGACACTCCTGAAATCCACCGGCTCATCAGGGACCAGTTCGAACAGTCCGCGAATGCAACGGACCGGCTCACCGCGTTCAGCCTCTACTTAGACAGTTCAGCTCACGACCGGTCTGCGATGCTTGATTCCTTCGAACAGGAATCGAAGGAGAGCCCGGTCAGTTGGGAGAACTTCCTTTCCGTTATCGCAGGAACCGGCAGCAGGGATGTCGTTTCGCTTGTCTCCCGTATCGAAAAGTCGCCCGCATTCCGGATCGAGCAGGCAAATGACCAGCGGGCGCTCTACGGGAGGTTTGCCCTGAACCGGAAGAAGTCGCTCGAGACCGGCGAGGGGCGTGCATTCCTGCACCGGACCCTGCTTAAGCTTGCGCCGGTGAACGAGTTCAGCACGGTCTCCATGCTCGCCGTCTTTGGTCCTCTCGATTCGATGGATGAAAAAGATCAGGTGCCGCTTACCGGTATCCTTGCCGGGCTCCTTGCGGATCTCGATCCCGAAAAGGTCCCGGGTGTTTACAACACCGCACGCCGGATCCTTGCCGGTGCGCCGCATGCCGTGCAGGCGTACGAGCGGGTGCATGGCATGATCCCGGCGCTGCATACCTGATTGGGGACAGAAACCGGGATAAGAAATGAGTTGATCGGACGTCAGCCGGCGGGAAAAATTCCGGGTGATTGCTTAATCTGAATCACCCAAATATTTTCTGACAAACGAGATTTTCTGAATAGTTTGGCTCTGTAGAAAACATTATTTTCCTGACGTTCTCGGGGGCTAAAGCCCCCGCCA
>CAZNLI010000012.1:35376-38322 GCA_964574125.1 uncultured Methanoregula sp. | reverse complement strand
AAAGAAGTTCCCGCAGACCCAGCAGGTGCCGGTGAAGGGTTCATACGGGATGTTCTCGTCAACGGAACGGGCAATGCGGAGCGCGCCGCCGCGCTGGTCGTTTGTCAGCCCGTGCCCGCTCTTACCAAAGAACCTGCCGAGACAGTGGTCGCAGCAGGGCCCGTACGAGAGTATCTTTCCGGTAATTTCCTTCAGTTCCATTGTGCAGCCCTCCGGTCGAGTTCGTTGAGGAGGATGACGATCGCGTGGTCGGCATGGAGCACGGACGGTCCGACCGAGAACCTCGGGCAGCCGGCAATAAGTGCCACCTCTTCAGGAGTGAAATTCATGTGATCCGAGAGCAGGAAGGCGGACGGAAGCGTCGCTGCTTTCCGGATATCGGTACCGTTCTCGTCAAGGACAGCATACGAGCCCTCGGAAAGCAGGCGGGAGAGGCCGGATTTCCGGACCGCAACGCCCGGCGCCGCCTCCCGGAACTCCGACCCGCACGGGAGGGCGAGCGCTTTTTTGATGAAGGCTGCCGGGCTCCTCTCGTCGGGATTGAGCGACCGGATGGCCGTTCCTGAAAACCGGATGGTTTTTACCGCATCCCGTGTCCCCGCAAGCACAAGGGAGCATTCCGTGTCCCTGCGCAGGCTGTGGGAGAGGAAGAGGGATGCGTTCACGCACCGGCAGAGGACATCCATGCGCCCGGCTCCCCCTGCAAGGTCGTTCAGGCTGAAGGTTGCGTCGGTCGTTGCGGTATGGCCGACAATGGCAAATGAGGTCATCTACTGCGGTCCCGAGAACCGTTTCATCATGCGGTGCATGTTGAACCTGCCCCCTGTGCTTCCCCGCAGCCCCTTAAGCGCCCGCTGCATCATCTTGTAGTATTTCAGGAGCTCCCGGACCTCGTCCTGCGTTGCTCCCGCCCCGAGCGCGATCCGCTGCATCCGCGAGCTGTTGATGGTCGAGGGATCGTCCAGTTCCGCGCTCGTCATCGAGTCCATGATGATCCGGTACCGCACCATCTTGGTGCTGGTCACATCATAGACATCGGCGGGAAGTTCCATGTTCCCGAGCGGGAGCATGTTCATGATCTGCTTTAAGGGACCCATCTTGTTGAGTGCATCCAGCTGCTTGTACATGTCGCGAAGGGTGAATTTTCCCCTGAGCATGGCGCCGACATCAACGTCGTCCGGGTTGATCGCCCCTTCAGCTTTCTCCATGAGGGCCGACATGTCGCCCATGCCGAGCAGCCGGGAGATGAATCCGTCGGCATTGAACCGTTCGAGGTCATCGATCGTCTCCCCCTGGCCGATGAAGACGATGCCGCTCTTGGTCTCGGCAACCGCCGAGAGCGCACCCCCGCCCTTTGCCGTGCCGTCCATCTTGGTGATGATGACGCCGTCAATCCCGATGGCTTCGTGGAACCGGCGTGCCTGCTCGCTTGCCTGCTGGCCGAGCGCGGCGTCGATGACAAGCCAGCGGTGGGTTGCCTTTGTGAGGTTGTTGAGATCGATGATCTCCTGGATGAGGTTAGCCTCAAGCGCATGGCGCCCCTGGGTATCGACAATGAGGACCTCGTAATCCTTCATTTCGGCAAGCCCCTTCTTTGTTATCGCGAGGGCGTCTTTCTCAGCGGGATTCCCGAAACAGGGGATATTGATCTTCTGGCAGAGGGTGGCTAACTGGTCGTAGGCGCCCGGGCGGAACGTATCGGCGCAGATCACGCCCACGCGGAGCCCTTTCTTCTGGAAATAGCGGGCAAGCTTGGCGGTGGTCGTCGTCTTGCCGCTCCCCTGCAGCCCGGCCATCAGGATGGTCTGGGGTTCGAGCCTGACATCGGTTGACGCGAAGACCAGCCGGACAAGTTCCTGGTACACGATCCGGAGCACATGCTCGCGCACGCTCGTACCTTTGGGCAGCTGCTCGTCGAGGGAACGCGTGCGGATCGCCTTCGAGAGCTCCATGACGAGCTTGACATTGACATCCGCCGAGAGAAGCGCACGCTGGAGATCCTTTACGAGCTCGTCGACTGCCGCCCGGTCGACAACCGTTTTGCCGGCAAGTTTCTTTAAGGCGTCCTTCAGGGAGGTGGAGAGGGTGTCCAGCATCATGCATCACCGAGGAGTTCGGTTACCATCGCTTCCGGCGAGAATGGCAGGATATCGTCGTATGACTGCCCGGTCCCGAGGAATACGAGGGGTTTACCAATCGTGTGGGCGATCGAGATGGCAGCGCCGCCTCTTGAATCCACGTCCGCTTTGGTAAGGACGATCGCATCGGCACCGACAGTCCGGTCGAATTCCGCAGCCCGGACGACGGCGTCGTTGCCGGCAACCGCCTCGTCCACGTAGATCACGAGGTCCGGTTTTATGACCCGGCGTATCTTGTCCAGCTGGTTCATGAGGTTTGCCTTGGTATGGAACCTGCCTGCCGTGTCTGCAAGCATGACATCGATCTTGTGGGAGGTTGCGTACTGGACGGCATCAAAGAGGACTGCCGACGGGTCTGCACCCTGCTGGTGCTGGATGATCCGGATCCCGAGGCGTTCCGCGTGCACCTCGATCTGCTCGATCGCGCCGGCACGGTAGGTGTCCCCGGCACCAATGACGACCGAGAATCCCTGTTTTTTCAAATACGCCCCGACCTTGGCAACCGTTGTCGTCTTGCCGGTCCCGTTCACCCCGGTAAAGAGGATTTTAACCGGCCGCTCGTGGTTTTTGATATATCTTGTGAGATCGAACCCGTCGCCAAGCACGTTCAGGAGGGCTCCCTTGAGCGTTCCGACGACAAGGGCATCGACCGACTGCCCGATCCTGCGGTGTTTGCCGACCAGATCCTTCCTGACGTGGGCAATAATGGCGTCGGTTACCGGCAGCGCGACATCGCTTTCGAGAAGCGTCATCTCCAGCTCCGACAGGGCATCGGCAAGTTCCTTCTCGGAGATGATCAGCTCGCGGT
>CAZNLI010000012.1:0-35276 GCA_964574125.1 uncultured Methanoregula sp. | reverse complement strand
TCCAGCTCCGACAGGGCATCGGCAAGTTCCTTCTCGGAGATGATCAGCTCGCGGTTGATGATGAACGTCTTTACCTTGTCAGCGAGGGTAATCTCCGGGACCGGGGTCTTCTGCCCGGGGGCCGGCTGCACGGTACCGGCAGGTATTGTTCCCGTGTCCGCTGCAGGAGCCGGTGCTTCCATTGCAGTGCCGATAGTACTGCCGATCCGGGCGCGGGCCGCCTGGAGCCGTTCCTTCAGCCCGGCAAACATAGATGTCCTGCCTTACTCCTCGTTTTCAAGGGCGGGACGGGCACCGGGGAAGCCGCCCTGCTCCGCGGCAACCGCCTGCTGGTAGCCCAGTTCGATGCGTTTTGCGATCTCGTTCATCTGGGCACGCAGCCGTTCAAGCGTCTCGGCAACCTTCTTCTCCGAGGCTTCCATCTCGGTGATCCGGTCCTTTAAGAATTCAATGGCATCCTTGCCCGGCCGTTCGACGATCACGTCCGATCCGATGTTGACAAGAACCTTATCGGTTTCGACAACCTTTGCGCGGACGCTTGCACCGCCGCCAAGCTGGAGGAGCACGGTACCGTCATCGGATTCCGAAAGTCCCTGCAGGGCATCAATGGCGGCAAGCGCCTCCACCCTCCCGTTCTCCAGAAGTTCCAGCTGGCCTGCAAACACTTCCGCCTGCTGCCCGTATTGTTTCAGGTACTGCTCAAGGGCGACCAGTTCGCGCTGGTCTATCTGTTCGGTATTGGTTGCCACGTATAGTCCTCCCTTAGATCCGGGAACTGCCGGATATCATTGGTCTTTCTTAGGTATGCTTGCCGGGACCATAAATACCTCATTGAGGACAAAAAATCTGCAACATTGCGTCCCGGAAACCCCTCGGGATGCGGGAAAAGAGATCCCCTGAAAAATCGTTTTTTAAAACAGGTTCCTGCCCGGTGGGTTCACCGGGAAGCTTCCTTTCGGTTATGCGGTCTTTACCGGTGCGACGGTTTCGACCTTGATGTAGCGCCGCTTTAAGTTGTGCTTGCTGCCAATTACGGCAAACGTGCGCTCTTCTGCCTGTTTCTCGTTGGGAGCACTGATCACTTTCGTGTAAGGCTTCCAGTCCTCGCCCATCAGAAACGTCCCCTTCACTTCATAGGTCTTCTCTTCCATGATTTGATCACTCCAGAAATCCGAATACGTCCTCGATTCTTCCCAGTTCAAAACCACTTGTCTGTGCGCCGGCGATATACCCCTTAGGACTCACGAGAAGGCCGGTACCCACAAGACCGCTGCCCATGTTGATGGTGCCGGTCCCGACCGGGACACCGGCGAACTCTGCAATCCGTGCAACATCGGTATCGGTCGTACGGGGGTTGACAATGATCCCCTTTTCGGTTGCAGCCCCTGCCATACCTACTGTCCTGATGCCGCCGAACGCGGTTGCCATGACCTTCACGTTCAGGAAACTGCCGATCTCCTCGGCGACTTCCTTCTCCATCTCGGGGTGAACGAACGCGACCTTGTCGTTAACAAGGATGACGTTGCCGGCGGCGTTCATGGATCCCGTCAGCAGCATCACCTCGCGGTATTCGGCAAGGATCGCGATCTCTTCCTTTGCGGCAAGCCCTGAGACGACAATCCCCTTCCGGTTGCCGGTCAGGAGCGAGCCGATGATTGCGCTTCCCTGCACGGTCGTCTCGACCAGTTCTGCGTCAAGGGCAGCCCGGGTCTTTTCCCGGAACTCTTCCGTCGCCTCCGGTGGCACGATGACGATATCGTCCAGTGCCCGTGCGAATACCCCGATATGCGGGTCTCCGGCAAATGTTGTGGTCCGTTCCATAACCGTTTACGATTCCTTCGCGAGTTCGGCCTGGACCTGCCCGTCTTCCATCTTCATGGCACGGATACGGATCTTTGACGGGGGCTTCTCAGATCCCCGCTCCCAGACCTTCTCGTTGATGCTCCGGTCAAGCTTGATCTCGTCGCTCTTCATGTGCCTGGCGAGATATTTCCGGATATCCTTGATCGCGGCATTGCTGCGTTTCCACTTGGGGGCACGCCGTGTATCCCGCAGCGGGATAATGTAGATGCGTTCCTGCAGGTTCTCTGCCATCGCTTACACCTTCAGTGTGCTTCTGCGCCAGTTCCGGCGCCTGGGGTGCGCAACAACCGTGCGCTTGGTCCGAATCATCACCCACTGGGGCACGCGACGGTTCTGGTTGCATGCCTTTGCCAGACGAATCTTTCTTCCTTTACTCACAATGCTCATAGCATTCACCTTGTATCAGGCCGGTCTTCTCCCCGTGACCAGCGACTGGTCATGGTTTGCCGGGAAGAGGGGGACGGGATCGATGCCGCGGGCACGGCAGGCATCCCGGATCTCCGCCTCGTAATCCCCGTTCTGGATCGTTCCGGTCTCGCCATGCCTGACAAGCAGGAACCGGTCCACGAGCCGGTCGATCTCGTTTTTCGTAAACCCCAGCAGGGGCCGGACATACGAACACCCGGTCCGCCCCTCCAGGCTCTGCACCTCTGCGCGGGTCAGCATCGGGACACGGTCGTTGAACCGCGTGCCGTCGCCAACGACCCGGTACTTACCGCAGAGGGACTCGACTGCGGTGCGGTGAACCCGGTTGATCGCCTCGTTGGGAAACCCGTCCCGGTGCACCATATCCACCGCTTCGTTCAGCAGGTTTTTCTGAAATACCTGTCGTTTCCACGGAAACCCGAGCGATCGTGCCGCAGCCTCCACAGCCGGAAGCGGGCGGGCGGGGTCGAACGTGAATGTATTGAGTTCGACCTCGTAATACGTACCCAGCATGATTGCTGCAAGGGAACTGTCCTTTCCGCCGCTGTACAGCACTCCCGCACTGGTCATTTCCGTGTAATGGTATAATCGCGCTTCGCCGGCGCCAGCTGGCGCAGCAGTTCCTTGAACTGCGAATCCGTGATCTTCTGCCGCAGCCGCCCGCTCTGGGCGAGCAGGACAAGCTGCTGCTCAATCGCCGCTGCAAACTCGGGTCTGGTGAGCTTGATGGTGTTGAGCCGCTCCCGCGCTTCGGGTTCAAGGACCTGCATCAGGATCATCTGGATCTGGGCTTTCTGCTGCTGCTGACGTTCGAGCTCTGCCTGCATACCCTGCTGTTCTGCAGCCTGCTGCTGGAGTTGCGCCATCTTCCGTTTCCGGATCTCTGCCAGCTCGTCGTCTCCCATACCCGGATCCTCACTCTTTCTTCTCGGCCTTTTCAGCCTTCTTGCCTTCAGGCTTCTTCCTGCCCTCGGCAGCCTCGGGTTTCTCGGCCTTCTCCGGCTTCTCGCCTTTCTCAGCCTTCTTTCCCTCGGCCTTCTTTGCAGGCTTCTTCTCGCCCTTCTTCTCGTCTTTCTTGGCCTCGGTCTTCTGGGGTCTGGCCCGCTTTGGCACCGGGGCTGGCGGGTTGGTTAAGGTCTCTTTTGCCATCGCGTCGAGGAATGCCTGGCCTTCCGGCGATATCTTACGGCCGGTCTTGTCGTGGACGACAAATTTGCATGCCTCAAGCTGCTGGAGAACCTTTCGCAGGATCGATCCGCTTCCCTTCCGGAACGCGTTGGGCCGGGATCCCCGGTTCTTGGCGCCACCATAGAAGCTGCGCATCCGCTGGACCCCCAGGGGGCCATCGACATAGACGCGCCGCAGGACCGCTGCCGACCGCATGAACCACCAGTCGGGATCCTCGGGCGGCATCTCTTTGTGGACACCGGTCTTGGCAAAAGCTGCCCATGCCGGCGGCTTGATCTCCTGCCGGGACTTGAGCGCCTCTGCGACCTTCCGGATAAGAAGGTCTGCCGGTACATCGTAAACCGTAGTCATGGTTTCAACTCTACTGTTCGTAAAATAACAGTCTTATGGTATTTGTGAGGCAGGCTCATATATATTTCGAGCATGGAGATACGACGATCTCCCTTTTTACCTCACTTATGCTTTTTTCTCTTTCCGTTCCGCGAGCACAAGCGTCCTGCCCCGGACTTCAATGAGATCGGAACCGGTCCGGGCAGCGATCGCCTCGGGATCGATCTCCGTATTGTGCAGCCATTTCACTTTCACGATCTTCCGCTTCTTGATCTGCATCCGGATCTCATCGACCATGGACCCGGTGCACCCGGACTTCCCGATCCAAACGGTCGGTTTGAGGTCCTGCATGGATGATTTATTCTGCTCCATCTGAACTCCTCCTCAGGGGATACCGTCTCCTTGTTTTGCAGGCAAGGCAGGTGACTACCACCCGCCCGTCATGCACCCGTACCCGGGAAGTTTTCCCCGGCACGAGAAACGATGAGCAGTGCCGGCAGAACTGCCTCCTCAGCCGGCGATCGATGCGCACGCGCTGCCGCATCGCAATCTTCCGGGCAAGTGCCACGTACCGGTTGCTCAGTTCCGGGGCTGAAGAAAATTCCCTGCCGGCAAGCTCGAAAAGGAGGGAGATCCGTTCCCGGGCAATCTTCTTGGTCTGGGGGGTCTTGGATCGCTCCTTCATCGCGTGCCTCCTGGAATGCTTGCGAATACGTATCTGGCGTCAGGCATAAAAAAATGGCGGAGGCGGTCGGGTGCCATCCGGCAGGCACCGGCACCCGTGTTCAACGGATAATGACGCGGCGTCCCTCAATCGCAAGCCTGCCCTCGCAGAACAGCCGGATCGCTTCCGGCAGGCAGCGGTGCTCCTGTTCGAGGATGCGGGCAGAAAGCGTATCCTCGTCGTCGGTATCCAGCACCGGGACACAGCGCTGGACAATGATCGGGCCCCCGTCAAGGTTCTCATCCACGAAATGCACGGTGCAGCCGGCGACCTTTACCCCGTGCTCCAGGGCCTGGCGCTGCCCGTGAAGGCCCGGGAACGACGGGAGGAGCGCGGGGTGGATGTTGATCATCCTGCCGGCAAATTCTGAAACGATCCCTTTTCCGACGATCCGCATATAGCCGGCAAGGACGATCAGATCCGGATCGCAGGCTTTCAGCTCCCTGAGGAGGGCCTGTTCGTACGCGTCCCGGCCGGGAAACCCTGAAAAGTCGACGACCATGACCGGGACACCCGCCGTCCGCGCACGTTCGATTGCGTACGCTTTTTTGTTATCGGTAAAGAGCCTGACACATTCGGCCGGTATGCGCCCGTCGCGGAGTGCGTCGAGTATTGCCTGGAAATTCGATCCACGTCCCGATGCAAGCACGGCAATGCGTTTTTTCATGGCTGTTCTCCTCCCGGGATTGAGCGTTCTTCTTCTTCTTGGTGGATGATGACCTTTACCTTCACGATCCTGCGCCCGTGCATCTGCATGACGACAAGGGTCACCCGCGAGTCCCGGATCTCCGCCTTCTCCCCCGGGTGCTGGGGGATATGCCCGAGCCGGTCGATGAGGAGTCCGCCGACCGTCTCGTACGATGTTCCTGACGGAAGCACGATTCCCAGCTGTTCGTTGAGATCGCGGACCCAGACCTGTGCATCGACGATGTACACGCCATCCCCGGTCTTCTGGACCTTTTGCTCCTCGGTATCGGTCTCGTCCTGGATGTCCCCCACCAGTTCTTCGAGGATATCCTCGACCGTGACAATACCGGCAAAACTGCTGTACTCGTCAATCACGACTGCTATCTGGAGCCTTCGCACCCGGAGCTCCCGCAGGAGATCGTCGATCTTCTTGGTCTCGGGAACGAAGTACGGGTCGTACATGATCTCGGCGATGCTCTCTTTTCTCGGGGAAGAGAGCGCCGAGAAGACATCCTTGACATTCAGGATGCCGGTGATGTTATCGATCTTCTCGTGGTAGACCGGTATCCGGGAGAACCCGGTATCGTTGAAGATCCGGACGGCATCCGCAAACGGGGTCGTGTCCGCGATCGCGGTTACATCCACCCGTGGTGTCATGATCTCGCGTGCCGTCGTGTCGCCGAACTCAAGCACCGAGTAGAGCATGTCCTGCTCCTCCGCCTCGATTGCCCCCTCCTCGGTACCGACGTCGATCCACTCCTTGATCTCGTCCTCGGTAACCGCGGCATCCGGACCCTCCCGGTGCCGCCGGAGGACCGGGGCGATGCGGTCAACAACCCAGATGACCGGCGAAAGGACATATGAAAGGTACAGGATCGGGCGTGCGACGGCGAGGGCAAAATCATCCGAAGCGGAAGCTGCATACACCTTGGGCCCGATCTCCCCGAACACAAGGAGGATGACAACGACAAGGCCTGCGGCGATACCGACCCCGACATCCCCCACCGTCTGGATTGCGATCAAGGTTGCGATCGACGCAGCAGAGATGTTAACGATATTGTTGCCAATCAGGATCGTGGTCAGGAGCTTGTTGGGGGCTTCCTTCAGCCGGGACAGGGCCTGGGCGCCGGGGCGCTTCTCGTTGAGGAGCATCCTGACCTTTGCCCGGGAGATGGAGATGAGCGCAACCTCGGAACTGGAAAAAAACGCCGAGAGGATCACACACAGGATAAAGAGCGCGACGTTGAAAAAACTCAGGATCATTGACGTCCACACCGGAAACCGGCACTGAAACTACGGATATTCATGAGCGGTAAACATTACACATAAGGGAGAGTGGCAAGATAAAATTAGCGGGATTTCCGAAGCGAACGCAGGATAAATGCCCTGTCAGCCGCAAGAACCGCGATCTTCTCCTGCGCGGAAAAAGCCCGGTTGAAGTTCAGGTCATCGATCTCGAGCGTGAGGGGGCCGGAATACCCCGCGTCTTCAAGCGAACCGAGGATGTCAGCCATTGCAGGGTTACCGTCAAGGGGGAGGTGTAGGCGTTTCCCGTCCACCCGGCTTACATGGACGTTTGCCAGCCGGTCGGCGCATAACCGGATGTACTCGCCGAGATCCCCCGGTTTTCCCGCGAGCGCATGCGAGACGTCCAGCGTGAAGGAGAGCCATGGTTCTTCATCAAGGATCTCCCGCATCCGTTCCGGCGTGCAGACAAGGGAGTTGACGAGCGGTTCCATGTTCTCCATGCAGATCCTGACCGGGTGCCTGCCCGCCTCCTCACGGAGGGCAGCGATATACCGGTCGAACCGCTCAAAATCCGGTTTTGACGGCGGGCGTTTTGCAGTTCTCCTCCCGGGGTGGACTGTCAGGGTGCCGGCACCCAGGTGTTCCGTAAGCCGGATCGCTTCCCGGACATACCGGATTGATACCATAGCGACCTCAGGGTTGATGGAGCAGGGATTCAGGTCGAGAATGGGCGCGTGGATGGTGAGATCCCGTATCCCGGAGAATTCCTGCCGGATGGCGTTAATCTCCCCGACAGGACAGCCGCGCAGCCAGAAGTCCGGCGTCTCGATCCAGAATTCCATGCCGGTGATTCCCGATGCCTGCGCAAACGAGAATATCTCCCTGCAGGTGTATTCATGGAAGAACATGGAGGAGACTGCGGGAGCGGGCATGGTGATACGCATTAATATTGACGCATGGAAAAATAACTGTTGATGGACTGGTTCAACAGCGAGGAACCTCAGGCCGGCGGGAAGACAACCCCGCTGCGGGTCTCTGAAGTTTCTGCTATCATCGAAGATCTCCTCGATGACGAACGCCTGCAGGGGATCTGGGTGCGGGGCGAGATCACCAATTATACCCATCATTCCCGGGGGCACCGGTATTTCTCGCTCTCGGAGAAAGGGAGCGGAGCAAATGCGGCGGTCATAAAATGCGTCATGTGGCGTTCCTCCGCAGACCGTCTCTCGTTTACGCCTGAAGACGGCATGGAAGTGACGGTTTTTGCCTCCGTCCGTCACTACGCTCCGCACGGGATCTACCAGCTGCAGGTCGAAGAGATGCTCCGAGCCGGCCTTGGCGAGAAGTATCTCCTCATCGAGAAGTGGAAGAAGGAACTTGCGGCAGAAGGCTGTTTTGCCGCAGGCCGGAAGCGCCCGCTTCCCGCATTTCCGGCACATGTCGGGGTTGTCACGTCAGAGACCGGGGCGGTCATCCACGATATCCGGAACGTGGTTTCCCGGCGATACCCGACTGGCATCATCATCTCCCCGACCGCCGTGCAGGGCGATGGGGTTCACGTCGATATCGCAAAAGCGATCCGGCGGCTCTCCGGCCTTGCGGATGTGGTCATTGTCGCACGCGGGGGAGGCAGCTTTGAGGATCTCTTCCCGTTCAACCACCCGGACGTCGTGCGGGCGATCGCTTCCTGCCCGGTGCCGGTCATCTCGGCAATCGGGCACGAGGTCGATGTCACCCTCGCAGACCTTGCCGCCGATATCCGGGCGCCGACACCTTCCGCGGCAGCGGAACTCGCGGTGCCGGACGGGGCTGTCCTGCGGCAGGGACTTTCGGGCCTGAAAAGCCAGATGAGTGCCGGGCTCAACAACCGGCTCCTGCGGGCGAAGCAAACTGCAGGCGATCTCCGCGACCGGCTCCGGCCCCAGCGGTTTTTACGCCGTATCAGCGACCGGCAGCAGGCAGGTGCTGACCTTGCCGACCGGCTCGAACGGGGGATCCTGTCCCGTATCCAGCGGGAAAAGATCGCACTGTCCGGTCTTACGGCAGCCCTTGACGCAACAAGTCCGCTGAAGATCCTCGCAAAAGGGTACTCGGTTGTCGAGAAAGACGGGTGCGTTGTGCGAAGCGCCGCTATCATCAGTAAAGGCAACAGCCTCCGCATCCGGTTTGTCGATGGAAGAAGCCTTGTCACCGTGGAGCATGTGGAATATGACGGAAACCTTTGAGCAGAAGATCGAACAGGTAAAGAAGATCATCGAAAAGATCGAGGACGGGGAGACGAGCCTTGAGGAGAGCATCCGGCTCTACGAGCAGGGGGCTGCCTTAATCAGGCAGTGCGAAACACTCCTTGCCGAGGCAGAAATGAAGATCACGACGCTCAGCCGGGACGCGTAACGGTCATCGTTACGATCATCTCTTCCCCGTTCCGGAGGAGCCGGATGAGATCCTCCGGGATATCTGCGGCAACGGTATCCGATCCGACTGCAACCGTCCTTCCGCAGGTGTAGGTGCTCTTTCGCCAGACCAGATCCGTGGGATGATCCAGCGTGAGCGCAGCGCTTCCCCGGGCACGGACGGTAACGGTAACATCGCGGCATTTGAGGATCGTTACGAGTGTTGCGTCATCATGGCAGAGCACGCGCCGGAATTTGTCGGAGAGTCCGGCGGCCCCTTTATCTGCGGAAATTCCGACGATGCAGTGCCCGGTCTCCGAAAGATCCCGCTCTGCAGTAACCTCGAAGGTTGTCGTGTGGCTTCCGGAAACGAGCGGATGGCCACGGCACCGGATGACCTCGGTTGCCTCCATGCTTTATTACGTGAGGGTCTCTATTGAATATCAATGTTGATCACCGCCTATTGTCCGGAATGCGCCGAAGACTGCGAATGGGAGGTCCTCTCCGATTCCCGCGAGCAGACGGTCCGCTGTACGCAGTGCGGGCATGTCATGAAGATCCGGAAAGAGAAGGCGCAGGGCCCGGTCCTCTTAAAAACGATCGTGAGCCATGAGGGAGGATCCGCTGTCTGCGGGATCGAGATGATGCCGGATGACGAGTGTTTCGTCGATGACCGGCTCGTGGCCGAGTGCGGCGAGGAAGCGTTCGGGGTACAGGTGACCTCGATCGAGAAGGGGCCAAAGAGGGTGAACAGGGCAAAGGCAAAGGATATTACAGCGCTCTGGACCCGGGTGATCGATGAGGTCGTTGTACGGATCTCCGTCCATAACGGCCGGCAGACAATCCCGCTGTACAAGGTCTGCGACGGCGAAGAATTTTTTGTTGTCGGCGAAGTTTACGATGTCAAGGGTAAGCGGTTCAGGATTACGCACTTAAAACTCCGGGACGGTCCGCTGATGCGCAAAGAGGGCTGGAAGACCGTCGCCCACCGGATCAAGCGGGTCTACGGGAACCGCATTTAGTCCAACGGTTCGCGGCACCAGCATCTTTTTTTGAAGTATTCCTGCGAACCGATCCCCATCCTGCCGGGCCGCCAGACAGTAACCGGACCCTGGAAGAACCGGCATCTGCCATCCCTTTGGCAAGGGACCATTCTATCGAAACAGAAATAAAAACAGGATATTTGGTATAGGATCTCAACTGGTGGCGATTTTCAGGACCTTGATACTGATCGTCGGGTACCCCAGGTTGATCGTTATCCCGTCCGATGACTTTGCCGTCACTTCGCCGACCCGCACCGAGTAGGGAGCGGCTGTTGCGTTCTTTTCAAGGGTCGCGGTATTGGAAACGGCAATACTCAGCTGGTCGCCGACATGGATATCGGTCATGTTAATGCCCTGGCTCGTGAGCTGTGCCGCCGACCACGTCTCCGTCATCATATCTGCATCCGGGATCGTGATCACTTTCTGTTCGTTGGTCTTCATCCCGACAAGTGCCTGGCTGATTGCATCGTGCTCGGTGCTGAAGAGCGCAAAGGTATCAGACCACCCGTTGGTTGTCGAATAGACCGGAAGGGTGATCAGGGAACTCTGGGAGCTCTGGTTTGCCGTGATGACCATGTCTTTTGCATAGAAAATGCCCTTGCCGGCTGCGATGCGCTGCTCGTACAGTTCCCCGTTGCTCGTTACGATAGGATCGCCGCTTACATCGTTGATGGTAACCTGAACCGTGGCCGGGTCGCCGGGCTGGATTACCCTGAGGGATGTAATCCAGCTGCTGCCAAGCGAGGACACAATCATCAGGCCGGCGACAAACACGCATGCCAGGACCGCCAGAACTTTGTACCATGTCTTGACGGTCGCTTCTTTTCTTTTCTTCTCACCCATGGGTGTAATCCTCCTTCTTAGTACGTCCCTGAACGGTGATAAACCATTCCGAATTTTGTTTCTTCCGGATGAAATGTTCCGGAACCGGAGATCGGCTCACCCCCTCAGGTCTTAGATGAGGGGGTCGGAGGGGGTCGAAGATCAGAGCGGCAGGAGGTACGGGATCGTCCCCGCGACTGCGTACCGCCCCCCTCTTTTCCCCGCGAACAGCAGGGTACTGCAAGGAAATTTTCGTCAGAGCGGGTGATACATAATCGCGGGGAAATTCCGGGCACCGTAGTATGGATCCGGGGGTGGCCGCGTACCTGGAGACGCCGGCCGATCCCATATGTACCCATCCGACCCCCCCATAGTCTGTCGTTTTCCCGCTCAGTTTTGCCATGATCCTGCGACGGTAAATATGGTTGCGGGCAGGTGCAGGGCCTGTAGGGGGGTCGGATGGGTACAGCGGGCGAGAATCCTGCACCCGGACTATGAAGTGGCAGGCTGATGCGGAGATGCCGGGTGAGGCACTGCTTTTGAAAAAGGTGAACAGGGTAGTGCGGTAATCATGGGGTCCGTCCGATTGGCAGGATTTGCATGAACCATGAGCACGAACAATGAGACCCCGGGTATAGAGCGGATTTTCCGTCAGAGAGAACAATGCCGGGTATCCGGCCGGTATCGCAGGGTAACGGTTGCGGATATAACCAAACTATAAATATAATACCACATTACTAACGGTTATCCCAACGGCGAGCCCGTACGGGAACGTGGTTACAGGAGGTACGGTAAATGGCATGGAGACGCTATCCGTTTGAATCGATGTGGCGCGACATGGATGAGATGCGATCGGAACTGGAGAACCTTGTCATGCAGGCGTACCCTGCGGGGGGAAAACTCCTGCTGCCCGGCGGTGTTGCGGACCGCATGATGCCGGCGATCCGGGGGGTATTCCGGGTGGATGTCAGGGAGCATGAGGACGAGGTCATCGTGGTCGCAGACCTGCCCGGCGTGGAGAAGGAGGACGTGTCGCTCCAGCTCGTAAGTCCCCGCGCCCTGGAGATCGCGTGCGAGCGGAAGGAGGAGAAGGAGGAGGAGTCTGAAGGATACTTTATGCGGGAACGGATATCCGGAACCCTCCGGCGCCTTATCGGGCTGCCGACGGATGCGACCGATGAAAATTCCACGGCGACATTCAAAAACGGGGTGCTCGAAGTCCGTCTCAAAAAGGTAAAGACTGCGGTAAAACCCCGCATCCAGATCGAATAACCCTTTTTTCGATGAATTCAAGAGATCTGCCCGACAAGCTGTAGTGATGGATAAGAAAAAGGTCCGCGACTACATGACGTACGACGTCGTGAGCGTCTCCAAGGACGCTATCGTAAAAGATGTCATGGAGAAGATACGGACCACGCGCCATGACGGATTCCCGGTTGTGACCGGGGGAGACGTAGTCGGGTACATCTCCGCACGGGACCTTCTGTTTGCCTCCCCGGATACCCCGGTCGAGAAGGTCATGTCGCAGAACCTGATCGTTGCCGACCCTGATATGAGCATCTCGGATGCTGCGCGGGTCATCTTCCGTTCCGGGATCCAGAAACTCCCGGTTGTTGACGAGAAGAACCATCTGCTCGGCATTATATCGAATTCGGATGTCATCCGGTCGCAGATCGAACGGGTTTCACCGGAGAAGGTCTTCAATTTCATCACCACCCTCAAGAAACTGTACGGGGTCGATCCGACGCTGAACCGGGGCACGGTCCCCATCAGCGACCTTGTACCGACCCAGTCCAAGATCTACGAGGATGAACTTGAAGGCCGGATGTACGAGATCAAGAAAGGTCTTGCCGAACCAATCATTGTCGTCCGCCGCCCGGGAAAGACGATCCTTGTCGACGGGCACCACCGCGCTGTCGCCGCAAAAAAGATGGGGATCACCATGCTGGATGCCTACATCATCGAGATTACCCAGGATATCGAGCTCGGGATGGAACGGACGGCGCGGGCCATGAACCTGCACACGCTTGACGATATCCAGATTCTGGACTATGCAAGGCACCCGCTTGTCGCCCTTACCCGGCGCACGATCCGGAAAGCACAGGATTCATGAAAAAGGGATCTTCCGGCAAAACGGGAATTAGGGGAAATTCAGGAATCCCCGCTCTGCCCGGGTTTAAAAGCATGTGGGAATTACCGGCAGGGATTATGACCCTTCGCACCTGACATCGAATTTGTCGTTGAGCAGGTGCTCTTTTACGACGGTTCCGTCCGGGACAATCACTTCCGGCCAGATCCGTGTCTTGGAGTGGACGATGACATTATCCCGCAGCACGACACGCGGGCCAATCACCGTATCGTTTTCAATACTGCAGTGATCCCCGATATGGGTGTCGTTGTCGATGATGCTGCCGGAGATCGTGGTATTGGTCCCGCATATCACCCGGTTGTAGAGCGACGATGAGAAGATCTTGACATTGCTGCGCACGATGCACTTCTCCCCGATACTGGTATACGGGCCGATGAGGACATTGTCCCCGATCATCGAGCCGGCGCCGATTGCAACCGGGCCGATGATCCGGGAATTCCTGCCAAGGGATACGGAATCACCCAGTTCCACGGGGCCTTTGATGTGCGATCCCCGCATCGAGAGATCCCCGTTGATGGTGGTCGAAGCCATGCCTGCGAGCATCCAGCGTTCGGCCTGCCGCAGGGAATGGGGGCTCCCGACATCCGTCCAGTTCCCCCGCGCAAGCCAGCCTTTGACCGGGTGCCCCTCATCCATCATATGCGGGAAGAGATCCTTGGCAAAATCGAATTTTGTCCCGGCGGGGATGTGATCGAAGATCACCGGGCTGCAGACATACATGCCGGTGCTTGCAAGGTTGGAGAAGATCTCGCCGGGCGCCGGTTTCTCCTTGAACCGTTTGATCATGTAACTGACGTCAATCTCGGCAATACCGTACTCGCTGGGATCGTCAATGCTGATGAGCCCGATCGAGATTGCAGCCTTTTCTTTCTGGTGGGCGCGGTAGAAGTCCAGGACATTGAGATCGGTGACATGGTCTCCCCCGACAACGAGGAAGTCCGATCCTTCGAGTTGTTTCTGGGCGTTCTTGACGCTGCCCGCAGTGCCGAGCTTGGACTTCTCCCGCACGTAGGTGATCGTCGTGCCATAGAGCGAACCGTCCCCGAGGGCGTCCTCGATTGCCGTGCCCATGTACCCGAGAGTGATAACGATATCCCGGAACCCCATGTTGGAGAGGTGTGCGACCAGGTGCTCTATTGAGGGGCGGTTGACGATGGGGATGCAGGGTTTTGGCCGATCGAACGTGAGCGGGCGCAGGCGGGTTCCCTCGCCTCCGCACATGATACACACCTTCATGCAAGAGATTTTTGTGCTGGATCGTTTTAACAGTACCGATAAACAGATCTGGTTGGGACCATGAGCGAATCATCGTACCGCGAACTTGAAGTGATCGGGGGGACCGTGCACTGCCTCCCTGATAAGGACGAACCGGTCGGGCACTGCCGGCTCTGCATCCATGCGCGGGAGTTTAAGGTTCACGGGAAGTTTGTAAAATCCCCGTCCCTTGCCTACTGCGTTGCCTGCAGGGTCACGGAAGAAGTGGATGTAGCAAAGGCAGAAGCGGTCCGGTGCGCAGACCGGCGCGGCGAGGGCTTCCACAACATCGCGAGCATCATCAGCTGAAGGAACATATTCAGGAAAGGATCCGGATCAGTTCCCCGACATCAACGTGCTTTTCGAAGATACCGGCGAGCTGGTCATAGGGATCGGACCCGGTCTCCGGCACCGGCGTGTATCCGGTCCCTTTTTTTGCCGCAAGGAACGAGAGGAGGGCATTGACCGCCCGCGGGTTTGAGAACAGCCCGTGCATGTAGGTCCCGAAGACAAGACCGTCCGGCGAGACCGCACCGTCGCCGGAGAATGCCTCGGCGGCGCTCCGGCGCTTTGTCTCCCCCATATGGATCTCGTAGCCGGTCACTTCGCCTACCTGTGAGAGGATCGGGGGAACCCGGTGTGCCAGCCGCCGTACCTGCCGTGTGTTCTTGCCGTAATCGCCAAACCGCGTGGTACAGTCAAGGAGCCCGAGCCCGGCATATGTGCCCGCCCGGGACTCGACACCCGAATCCACGATCTCTGTTCCCATCATCTGGTATCCCCCGCAGATGCCGATGACCGGTGCCCCGCGCTTTACCATCGCTTCCAGCGCCTGTTTCATCCCGCTTTGCAGAACCACCTGGAGATCTTCGATAGTGTTTTTGGTGCCGGGAAGAATGATGCAGTCATAGTCCGCAAGCGGCGAGCCTGGCCGGATATACGAGACTGCGGCATGCCGTTCCAGGAGTTCGAAATCCGTAAAATTCGAGATGTGGGGAAGCCGGACGACCGCGATACGGATCTCCGAGTCCCCGGTTTTCTTGTCTGCAATGGAGAGCGAGTCCTCGGAAGGCAGCGGGAGATCGAAATACGGGACAACGCCAAGAACCGGAAGGCCTGTCCTCTCCTCGATTATCCTGATGCCGGGTTCAAAGATTGCCGGATCTCCCCGGAACTTGTTGATGATGATGCCCCGGACCAGATGCCGGACATCGTCCGGCAGGAGGTCGAGGGTCCCGATGATCTGGGCAAAGACCCCGCCCCGTTCGATATCGGCGACGAGAACGATCGGTATTTTCAGCGCCTGTGCGAGCCGGGTGTTGGCGATGTCCCGGTCGTACAGGTTGATCTCCGCCGCCCCGCCCGCCCCCTCGGCTACCACCTGTCCGAACTGCCCTGCGAGACGGCCATACGCTGCCACCGCCTGCTCCAGCAACGGGCCGGTTTCCTTGTAGTACTCGATAATCGGAACATCCTTGTACGGGCGCCCGAGAAGGACGATCTGGGAGGTCTTCTCGCCCTTGGGTTTCAACAGGATGGGGTTCATATCCGTCTGCGGTTCGAGGCGCGCGGCATGCGCCTGCATCGCCTGTGCAATCCCGATCTCCCCGCCATCCTGCGTCACGAACGAGTTCAGGCTCATGTTCTGGGACTTGAAAGGAGCAACCGTTATCCCCCGGTTGACAAGGCAGCGGCAGATGGCAGCTACCGTAACGCTCTTCCCGACATGAGAAGCCGTGCCAAGAACGAGGAGCGACATATCCGGTGTACTGTACGATGATGCCCGTAAAAAAAGGTGTCAGTCGGACGTCCGGGAACGTTCCCGGAAGGATTCCGGGGTTTTTGGAAGGTAAAGGCATAAATAACCAGAAACGATAAAAATAACCATAATGATTGGTGGGATTTGCCCGACGTGTGGTCTACCCAAAGAACTATGTATCTGTGAGGAGGTAGCAAAGGAACAGCAGAGGATCAATGTCAAGGTCAATAAACGCCGGTACGGTAAAGAAGTGACGGTGATCGAAGGCCTCGATCCGACCGATATCGACCTTGAGGATCTCTCAAAATTCATGAAAGGGAAGCTTGCCTGCGGGGGAACTGTCAAAGGCAATTCCATCGAACTGCAGGGCAATCACCGTGACCGGGTCAAGGATCTGCTGACCATGAAAGGGTACAGCGTGGATAATATCTCCTGATTTTTTCTGTTTTTAAGAAACGGGTACATTTTACATCCGTTCGTTTCCTTTAAGTCCGTAGTAAAAACGGTAGTTTTGCACGATTTGCCCTTAAAGGATTGATCCGGGCAGGGAACGGACTAGTTTTTGGAAATTTTCCGGAAAAAAAAGATCAGATGAAGAACCGGAACGTGACCCAGGCGATGATCAGCATCAGGGCCGAGTATTTCAGTCCGCCGGTAATCCTGCCTTCGCCCATCACACCGGCCATGAGCCCGGAGAAGAATCCCTGGAGCATGGCTGCGTGGGAGAACAGGCGCTTGTAAGCCGGGATATCCACCTGGCCAATGAACTGCGTCGATGCACCTGATGAGGCGACAGCAGTCCCGGCATTAGACATTGTCGTGAGGAATGTACTGACAAGGATTGCAATCACGAACAGGAAGACTGCAAATGAAACAAGGACAATCACCATATAGATCAGCATGTTATTCCGGCGTTCCTGGGCGAGATTTACGATTTCAAAGGTATCACTTGCCGCTGCCCGGAGCACCTCGCTCACGTCGCCGCCGGCTTTACTGGCCTTTGAGATCAGGTCGACGCTGCGGTCGGCAAGTTTTGTCCCAAGACCGGCCCCGAAATGCTGGAGAGCTTCAACAAAACCAACCCCCCAGGACATCTCGTTGTCCAGTTTCCTGATATGCGGTGTCAGGGTCCCGTATTCGGAACCCGCCACAATATGCACTGCGTTGGGAAGCGTCATACCGGAGTCGTTCATGCCTGCAAGATCCCGGAAGAAGTTGGGGAGTGCCTCCTCGAGCAGCCTGACACGTCGTTCCTCCATAAAATCCAGGTACGCGAGCGGGATGATCGCAATCAGGATGGCAAGGACTGCGACATCGTCCATCATGGTCGACGTCATGATTACGTTAATCCCGTAAAATTCAAAGATCGAAATAAATCCTCCAAAAAAGACAATGATGGATAACGGGATCGTGAGATACAGGATATTGACCGGTTTTTCCGTGAGCACCTCAAGCGGGTGCTTCATGAACCGGCCGATCCCTCCCCGGTTCCTGCGCTCGGTTTCCAGTTTTGCCGTAATCTCATGCATCTCGTCTTCGACCTTGGGGAGATCGGCAGCAGGGATATTCTGCTGACGAAACTGTTCCCGGTTCATCAGGTTGTCAAAGGTCTCTTTGAGTCCCATACTACGTCTCCGGCGTCATGGAGCTAATCATAATCACAAACATGATGCTGCCAAATGGGATCATCATATACGTAATAATGTAGAGAAGTATCGGCATGCTCTCCCCGGAAAGCACGGACATAATCGACTGGATGATGATTAAAAAAAGCGTCCCGGCAACCATCGCTGTGACATAGGATTCCGCAATCAGGCTGAGCGTATCGAGGAAGAGTTTTTGCGTCTGCCGATTCTCGAGTGCGTACTGTTTGGCTTTCGTCCTGAAATACTCGGTCAGATTCCCTCCCGATGCAATGCTTGCCATAGCCCCCTGCAGGAACTCCTTCATCCGTTCGCTTGGTGTACTTGCAGATACCAGCCTGAGGGCATCGATGAGATCCCGCCCGAAGATGTCGATTTCACGGGCGATATACCGTGCTTCGACTGAACTTTCCCCATAGATGGGACTGTCTCCAAGGAGGCGGAAGATCTCGGCAGGAGTGATGCCGGCGGTTGACATCGAGGTGATGTAGTTAATTGCATAGGGAAGCGTTGCATCGATGTTCCTGCGCCGGTTGCCTGCCTCGACATTCGGGTACAGGAGAAATGCAAGATACGTAAGCCCGCCGAAAAAAAGGAGCGAAAATACCGTTACAAAGATGGTCCCGAGTATCAGGCTGTACTGGTTAAGCCCCAGCAGAATCTCCGGAACCTGCCCCTGGTATTTGATAAGGCTGGGGAGATTTAAGAAGAACGTGATCGCCCCCAGCAGGACTGCCATTAAAAGTCCGACTATGATCGAACTGACCACGGCAGTTGAAATATAGACCTCAAACGGGACCTTGAAGCGGGCGGAGATAAGATCGCTCCTGAGCCGGGTATACTGGTCCCGTTTCCCTTTCATCCGTTTGCCAAGGAGATTAAAGCAGAACCGTTCGTAACTATTCATAGATGTCCTTCCTTACATTCTCGATGACAACCTCCGGATCCCGATGATACGATATGAGGATCTTCGACACATCTTTGTAATGACGGATCTTTTTGATACGCATCCATTCAAGGACTTCCTGCCTGCGCTTGAGTTCTTCCCGCATCCGGTTCTCGCTCCAGCCTTTTGCCTCCATGATCTCTTCAAGGAGGTAGGATTTTCCCGAATAGACGATCTCGTCGGTTGCCGACTTCCAGCGGAACACCTCGTTGGTGATCAGCTCGTTGGTTCTTGGGTCAAGGTCAAGGATCTCGATGATCTGCTTGTTCCGCCGGATGCGTTTTCCACCAACCCGTGCCTGAACCTGGACGCAGATGAAATCCAGTGCAGAGAGCATGTTGCGCGGGGTATCCATCGGGGGGTTCTCGATACGGTGAACGACACTGGCGACAGAATCGGCATGCGTTGTCGAATACGTGGTATGGCCGGTGCTCATCGCCTGGAAGAGTGTCTGGCACTCCTTGCCACGGACCTCACCCACGATGATGTACTCAGGCCGCTGCCGCATTGCGGCACGGAGGAGTTCGTACATATCGATCTGGCCTTTGCCATCCGGACCGAACGAGTCCCTGGTGACACTTGGGATCCAGTTGGGATGGGGAAGCTTGATCTCACGGGTATCTTCCAGCGAGACAATTTTAGCCATTGGCGGTATGAAAAGCGCGATGGCGTTGAGCGAGGTTGTCTTTCCCGATGCGGTTCCTCCTGCAAAGATCGCAGATTTCCCGTTCTCGACGCATAACCAGATGTAGGCAATCGAGAGCGGTGCAAATGTATGCCATTCGATCAGGTCGGTGGGGGTGATCGGCTCATCCTTGAATTTACGGATCGTAAATGTTGACCCATGCGCAGTGACCTCCTGCCCGAGCGTCATCTGGATACGGGAACCGTCCTGCATGGTGGCATCGAGCATCGGCTCGGCAATCGAGATGTACTTCCCGGCCCGCTGCGCAAGCTTCGTGACAAATGAGTCAAGTTCCTCCGCATTATGGTACGCAAGGGAGGTCTTCATGGATTCATAACTCGAGTGATAGACAAAAAGCATGCTGTTGACACCGTCACAGGAGATATCTTCGATGTACTTGTCATGCATGATACCGTCGATGAGGCCGTCTCCTAAAAATTCCTTATGCATGTTATACAGGATCTTCTCCCTCGGGGCCGGGGCAAGACGGATCCCGTAATCCGCCATGATATCATCGGATGCCTGGCGGATTCTTCGCCGGGCCTCTTCCTTGCTGATATCTTTCGTATTGATATCGAGGGTTTCAAAGAGCCGTTCCTTCAGTTCTTTCAGGAGGTCTTTTTCAGGTTCGGTAAGGACAGGTTCGATCACCTGGTACGTGTATTCATGGGTTGAGTGATCGTAGATAATCCGGACGTAGGCATAGGGTTCGTTGACCGGGTAGACCTCAATCTCTTCCTGTCCGGGTTTTTCAATGAAGGCAAGATCCACAAGCGGACCATGAATCTTCGGATTGTACTCTTCAACCTCGGGACGGATGACTTTGAACAGGCCGGCAAGGCTGAATTTTTTCGCGGAATCCAGACTGATCGGTTTCGCGTGTATAAGGTCAGTCTCAAGATCCAGACCCTTGAACCCAGCCGCAGAAAATTCCCGCTGCCAGATCTCGTTGATCTCCGGGGGGAGGGTCCCGGTACCTTTACCTTCGAAGATATTTGCATGCCCGTGAAGCTTGAGTTCATCGATCTTAAAATCGGCACTTTTGGGAAGAATCAGCCCTGAGAAATCCTTGATCTGGTCGACAGAAATGATCTTCTCGTCAAGCTCAGTCTCGTCAGCTGTTTCTGAAATTTCCTCAACGGCAATTTCATACGGCTGTGGCTCCTTCTTGCGGGGAGCCTGCCGGGGAGTACTATCCATGGATTGTTTTTTCAGATCGGGTTCAGCGATTGTCTTACCCGGAAATTCCGGGCTCACCCGGACAGGGATAGTTCCCGAAGGCTGAGCCGGTGGCGTTTCTTGAATTTGCTCTTCCTTTGGGACAATACCGGCCGGACCTTCCTTTTCAGGAACAGTCCCCTCTGCCGGTCTCAAAATTCCGGCAGGCGCTTTCGTTTCCTGACCGGCCTGCGGGGCTTGTTGCTCCTTGCCAATATCTTTCTCTTTTGGTTTTTTCAGGGCCCCGAGAATCTTCATAAGTGAGGTTTCGTCCAATCCGTCATCCTGTTTATCTGTCACCTGAATGTCTCCCCCGGTTTTTTGAAATACTGCATTTTGAATACTATTATGAGATACATCTTCGCGTGAGTATATCTACTCTCCGGGCAACCGGCCTTTGTTAAGCCATAAAACCAGCATCTGAACGCCCTTTGGGCTATGATATGATACAATCATGATACAATCACCCGTTTTCCGATAGCTCAAGCTGAAGGTTCTTGATCGCTACCCGCAACAGGCCGAGCTGAGCATCCCCGCGTGCAAAAACGCAGAGATACAGATCGCCGCAGGGGGCAATGATGATCTTGTTTGTTCCTGTTTCCAGGATCAACTGGTTGAGATTACCGATCTTCATCTCGCGGATAATCTTGATACCGGCGCGCAGTAAGTCCTCGGCAAGAGCTGCGACATGTTCGAAATCGGCATTTCCCATTGACTGGACCGCAAAACCTTCATAAAATGTAGATATTGCGACTATCCCGTACAACGAGAGCATCTTTCTCAGCCGATCCTCGTCCAGCGGATTTGGCAGTTTGGTAACCAGTCCTTTCTTTCTGTTTGTCAGGGTAAGGGAGTCCTTCCTGCAGATATCGAGCGCCTGCCGGAATTCATCATCGGTATAGGATCGCAGGGTCAGTATCGGGGGAGAGCCGGCATCAGAATGGGGGGGAACATTATGGTGCATAAAAAATCCCTGAAGGTAATACAGGAGGTCATCGGAGTTGCACGAACCCATACGATCAAGGGCATCGTTTCCGTAATAGAATCCGCTCCGGTCTTTAAAACAGGCCGCAATAAGTGTTCCCTTCCGTGTCAGGACATATCCCCGGCCAAGCGTCGTATCGATATCAATAACTCCCTGAAATCCCATCAGTTGCAGAACCGTATTTTTTTCCGGGGGGTTAGTGATAACCCCGCCATCGGTACCTTTTGGGAGTTTCATAATCCGGCTGGTTCAGAGAGCAGCAATGATCCGTTCTTTGTTCTTTTTGAGTTCATACCGGATTCTTCCGATATTGGATGAACTGTCGGCAACGATAGCGATCAGTTCATCGGGAGAGAGCGGGGCAAGGAGGATTGGGCCTTTTTCGAGTTCGACAAGCATCTGAAGGAGCTCCCCTTTGCTAAGGGAACTGCCCATCGCTTCTGAAGTTCCAAGACCCGTTGAAGCCATCGCACCAAGCGCTTCGATATCCACTTTTCCCGAAGCTGCACTTTCGATGACAAACCCGTCTCTTCCTACGACAACTGCTGCGGATACACCCTCAACTTTTAAAAATTCTTCAAGTAATGGCTTTAACATCCTGCCACCACACGTAACAAGTGTATTGTTCACGTCTTATTATATTAATAACTTTAGGATAACTTCAGGCCAATTCTGTAAAGCTCCGCATTCAGCCCCCGGAATGCGGAAATTCCTTCCGGTTTCGTTTTAAATTCATCAGGGCGATCCCAGGGAGGTATGTCCGTACACAGCATTTTGCCTACCCATAAGATTTAAACTTATTAAAACGATGAACAATGATATATCATGCAGCTTCCGCGAGGGACATTCCGCTCCATAAAGAAAGGAGTAAAATTTTGCGAGATCCTTTCAGATCTGGTCTCATCGCGGTTTACCGGGGTATGCACTCTTTCTTCCGCAACCCTCAACGGCGATCTGATCTTCCGGGGGGGAACCTGCGTCCTTGCGGAGATCCAGAACCAGAATGGTGACAAGGGCTGGGCAGCTGTCCTGGAACAGTCGGATCTGGTGACCGATCTCGCGATCTCTGATTTCAATACCGCCCAGATCCAGCTTGCGCTTGATTTCAATAAGAAAGCCATCGTCCGTCTCCCCACCCCCCAGCCCGGGGAACGACCGGTTCCCGCGTCTTCTTCGTCGCCATCAACGCCTGCGGGTGACCGGTCATCCCCTGAACCGGGGAAGCAAATGGCTCATGCCAGACGCGAGCAGAAAAAAAAAGAGGCAAAAAAATCATCAGTACCTGCCGAAGGTATACCGTCGGGGGCCTCCAAAGGACACCGGATTGCTCCCGAAGAACCTACGGAATCTGTCAAACCGGATACAACTGGAGAGAAACTGACTAATGAAGTGCCGGACAGTATGACGGAAAAGACTTCCGGGCAACAGGACAGCTGTGATCTGGATATGTTCGATTCCGTGGATCTTGATGATGTTGCGCTCAAGATCCGGAAGGACTGCAAGATTATCTTAAAACAGTTGCAACTGGACCATCTGACAGAAAAATAATTCCATGTCTTTTGTATGAAGTTTAATATTCTTGGTGCATTCCGGAAAATACTGAAGTCCGTAAAGAAAAAAGAAGCCAGTGCAAAGCACCTGCGGAACGATGAAAATCTCCCGGTATCTGAAGCGGGACAGACGGTACCGGATGCCCCGGCATCCTTCGGGGGCAGTGTCCCCGCTCCCGTAACCGGTATGGAAACCGTGCAACTTCGGGACACAGTTCGGGAAGATGATCCCTCCCCTGCCTCACCGTTGAAAACGGCACCTCCTGATGATCCCATCTTCGGCAGATCCACTGCCCGGGAACCCGCACCGGAGGGCGATGCGGTTCAAGTGCCTGCATCCCACGATGAAATTAAGAACCATCCGGATATTTCTGCAAGCATGCAGGCGCTCAGGCAGAAATACAACCTGTCCGAGATTACCATCATAACAGACGATGGTCTTGTCCTTGCTACTTCTGCGGGAAGGGATGTCGAATTCGATGCGGTGCATTACAGCCTCGTAACACTGCTCATGACCTCACCAAGTGAACCCGATGTAAAACTCTTTGAACTGAAGCATAAAGGATCTCCCCTCATCGGGATCATCAGATCAACCCGTTATGTCTCCCCTGCGTTGAAAGAACAAATCCGGGGAGATACAAAAGCTATTTTACAGTGGTGGTTATAACTGAATTATACGTTATCATTGATTTATTCAATATAAATTTGGCAGAAATACCAGAATGAACAGGTGTCCAATGGTTAAGGTATACACAATTGCATCCGGCAAAGGAGGAACCGGGAAAACTACGGTCTCAGTAAATCTCGGAACTACGCTTTCGCAATTCGGGAAGGAGACCTTTATCATGGATGCTGATATCGGCATGGCAAATGTCGGACTTCTCCTTGGGCTCCAGGATGCACCAATCACTCTTCATGAAATTCTCGCGGGCAAGGGTACTCTCGATGAAGCCCTCTATGAAGGTCCGAGCGGGTTAAAGGTAATACCAAGCGGACTCTCCCTCCAGGGATTTCAGCAGGCGGATCCCGAAAGGATCCGGGATGTAATGGGGGAGATCGTGAAACGATGTGATTTTCTCCTGATCGATGCCCCCGCCGGGATCAGCAAGGATGGCGTTGTCCCCCTCGCTGTCGCCGATGAAGTCATTCTTGTTGTCAACCCTGAACTTTCATCCATTGTCGATGCACTCAAGACAAAGATCCTCACCGAAGTGGTGGGGGGACAGGTTCTTGGATCCATCATCAACCGCGTCGATACCGAAAAAGTGGATGTCATAACGAAGAAGATGGAAAAAGTACTGGGCGTAAAAGTGATAGGGGTTATCCCTGAAGATCCCAATGTCCGGAGATCGGCAGCTGCTAAAACTCCGATCGTTGTCAAGTACCCCACATCCCCTGCAACAATTGCGTTCAAGCGGATTGCCTCGGATCTTGTCGGAGTTGCCTACAAGGAAGATAAGGCAGCGGAGAAGAAGGAAGGGTTTATTGACCGGTTCAGCAAGGCACTCTTCAGGCGGAAATAATCGTTTCCTGTTTTTGATTTTCGATCTCTCCTGTACCGGCTTATTATTTTAAATAACCCGGTCTTCACGGTAACCGCAACGGAGACCCGGATTACCTTCTGTTGTTTTTGATGAGTTCTTGGCTTCTAATGAAAAAAATGCAGCCGGGCAACCACCGGGAAAAAAGGATCTTAACGGTGGGTCATCCGTATCTCGGCAAGCGTCTTTTCCCGGAGGATGATGATGATCCCGAACAGCTCGTTCTGTTCGTTTTTTAACGGCCTGGCAATTACTGAGACGGGTTTTTCCCTGTCGGTATGTGTTATAAGGGTGGTGTTGAACTCGTGGGTGACAACCAGCATCTGCTTCACGACTTCAGAGACAGGATCTTCGATAATTTCCCGGGTCTGGGCATTCATCAGGGTCATGGCATTCTTTGAAGGAGCCATCATCAGTTCGCGTTCCGGAAATTCGAGAAGCCGGGGGGTATAGGGATTGAAATAGACGATCCTTCCCTTCAGGTCGGTGATGATTACTGCTTCCAGGACCGTGAGGATCTTTTTAGTGTCCCCGACGACAAACCTGTCGAGGTACTGCCTGCGGATATCATGGTTATGAAGGGCGATGGCGATATTGGAGACCAGGTCGTTCTCCGTAAACGGCTTGAGGAGATACCCGTATGGCTGCGCGGATTTTGCCCGTTCAATGAGCTGATCGTCGCAATAACCGGTAAGAAAGATGACGGGAAAGTGAAACAGGGAGAAGATAAACCGGGCAGCCGTGATCCCATCCATCAGCCCGCTGAGGTTGATGTCCATCAGGACCAGATCTGGGTTGAGATCCGCTGCCTTCAGAACCGCCTCTTCGCCGGAAGAGACTTTTCCTGCAATATGATACCCTTTTTTTTCCAGCATGAGCGTGATGAGGTTTGCGATAATCTCGTCATCCTCAACGATCATGATCTGGCGGGCGACGCTCATAATCCCTTGAAATTATCCAGTGATTATTACAAGGGAATATAAAAAAGTATAGGTAGAAGCCCGGTTTAAGCGGTTTTATTCGTGATGGTAAAGACGCAGTGTTCGTCTCCTTTCGACCGGCACCGGATCTCCTTTCCCTGCACCTTTATGCCAAAGGCTCCTTCGACAATGCCTGCGAGGAGTCCGGCAGTGCAGAAACAGACATTTTTACCCGTATTCCCGAATGCTTCGGATTCAACGGTATGGGCAAGTGTGATTGTTTTTGTCTTTGTTGCTTCATCCCATTCCGTTTTAACGATCCTGAACCAGCCCATCTGGGAATAGAAGGTAAATGCCATGTTAACCAGCGTATTGGGGTCCGTGATGCCCATTGCCTTGTAATGCCCGACATTTTCCCTGCCCATATCCATGTAGGCACGGTAGTTGACACCGCCGGCCGGAAGCTCGCCCATGGTCTTTTTCAGCGAGGTCATCATGGAACTGAAAATGAACCCTGGCATAATCACCACCGGTTCATCGATCAGCCTGATCTTGCCTTCCAGAGGCTTATGTTCGATGAATTCGGTGATTGCGGATTCTCCCCTCACTATTGCCTGTGCCTTGAATTTCCAGCTGGGTTCAACCTGGGCGGCATGGAATTCACAGCAGTCGTCGCCATTCGCGATGCATTTCTTCTCGATGCAGTACCAGTTCTTACCGGTGACGGCAGAAAGGATGCCCTCGATCCAGCCCATATGAATGCCACAGACAGGGATCTTCCAGTCTTTGAGGATCTCTGCTTCGAAGGTGTATTTGGTCCGGAGAACAATCCGTTTCTCGCTCTGTTCCACCAGTTCAAAGGGGGCTCCCCATCCCTGCTGGTGCTGGAGCGTGAAGACCAGCATGATAAACTCCGCGGGAGAGAGCTGCATTCCGAGTTTTTTTAAAAGGTTGTCCAGGCCAACAGATCCTTTCCCGACGGATCTGAAGAGTTTGCGCATGGCTTTTACGGCAAGGGGTTTGTTGAGGCTGGATTCGTACATCTCGTAGAGGGCTTTAATCATGTAATTCGGGTTACCCGCAGTCCGCACCCCGAATACGGAATATGTGCCCGAGAGGGGATTGAGATCGATATAGGAGGTAATATCCTTCCGGCCTTTCAGGAGATCTTCAAAATCCTCACGGCCAATCTTTTTCTTCTCCATGAAGGTTAGCTCTGTTTTCATCTTATAAATAAAGTATTTTATATGAATTCACGGTGAATGACGACAGCAGGGGGATCGATCGCAAGATCTCTCACGGATGGGAAAAAATAAGCCTGGATAAAATCCGGTGTCAGAGGGCAATCTGGACCGTGGGATGCGTTGGATCGAATGTAAAATGGTACCTTGTAACCGCCTGTGAACGATCCTGCAGGATACAATCATAATCGCCATAAGCGATACGGAACCCTGCATCCCCGTTGCTGGTGGTAACATCGCTCCCCACGATCTTCCCGTCTTTCCGGACCGATACCCTGATCCCATTCACCGGAGTTCCGCCTTTTGAGACCCTGATGGAGAGTATTCCGATCCCCCCGCCGCTTTTTCCGATCTCCGGTACGACATACGACATATTCTTTTTCAGCCGGTTTTTGTCATAGATACGACTGCTCATGATAAGGGTCTCAATGACGTCTTTCCTGCTCTCCTTCATCAGGAATGATTCCGTACCGTTGATCAGCAGGACAGCCTGATCCCCGAAAAGTACCCCCTTTTCGTCCAGGTAAACAGCCCCCTGCGGCTCTCCACCCATGAACGCAATATAGAGTTCTTTTTCAGGATCTTTTGCTACGGCAATGCCACTGATCAGCTTTGATTTTGCAGTTGAGATCAGATCTGAGAGCGGGTAGGTTCCCACATCCTGGGAAGCCTTCAGGATGTTTTCAAGCAGCGTATGAATATTCATCGTTATTTCCTGGCACCGGATTTTATGGGAGATATTCCGGTTCTCTTATGAATGTATATACACAGTTATCAGGATATTAACCTGTGGTTAAACCGTGCGCTGCAGGTTGCGGCATCGGATAAAAATAAATTACCTGTACTATTCCGGATAACCATAAGCGAACCTTTCATTCATCTGGTTTATTCCTGAGTCTCATGTCTGTATTCTCCCCGGGAATAAAGCAGTATCATAGCGATGCAGCCTGCTTTTGGCAAACCGGTACCGCCAGAATAAAAAGGTGGTGAGCCTAACGATACTGGGAAGACATGATTTCCAGTCAGGTTCAGCTCCCAATGGTTATCTCGGCGGTGGCGGTGCTCATAACTCTCCTGTATGCATCGGTACTTGATGTCCGGGACCGGCGTGTTCCGTTCCGGACCTGGTACCCCATGCTTGTGGTCGGGGTTCCGGCAGCGGCATACTTTTACATCACCCTTGTCCTCTCCGGATATGCCGGGATTGTTGCAGGGTATCTCGGGCTCTGCGTCGTGTTTTCGCTGATATTCTACCTGTTTGCTGCAAAGAACCTGTTCGGGGGCGCGGATGCATGGGCGCTGATCTTTATTGCTGCCTGCGTGCCTTTCTTTCCGATCACCCCGTACTGGGGCTATCCTCCCCTGGGATTCCTGCCATTTACCGTTCTTACCAACGCCGTAATCCTCAATCTTCTCGCACCGGTCGGGATTTTTATCATGAACCTGCTGAAGGGGAATTTCGCCCCCTTCCCATACATGTTCTTTGGCTACCCTGTCGAGGGAGCTAAGATCCAGCAGACGTTCGGATTCGTGATGGAAGACTTCCGGGAGGAGGATGGCACGCTCAGCCGATCGTTTGTCGGTATCCGGGAATCCCTGCACCGGATGCTGACCGGCGAAGGCAGGATTTATACCCGGGATTTGCGCCTTCACCCGGAGCAGTTTAAGAAGGAGCTTGCGGTATACCGTAAAGCCGGGACCGTCTGGATCTCGTATGCGGTGCCGTTCATTCTCCCGATTACCGCAGGGCTTATTACGGCAATCTTCCTTGGCGACTTCTTATACCTTATGATGGCATTCATTGCCGGTGCATGAACATGATCCAACTTACGTATTCCAACGGGCTTATCCCGGTTGTGGTGCAGGATACCGCAACCCGTGCCGTGCTGATGGTCGCGTATGCCAACGAGGAAGCAGTCGGGCTGACGAGTTCGACAGGGTTTGCGCACTATTTCAGCCGGAGCAGGAAGAAGATCTGGAAGAAGGGCGAGGAGAGCGGGCATGTCCAGCGCGTAATCCGTATCCTCGTGGACTGCGATGAGGACTGCCTGATCTATGAGGTTGAGCAGACCGGGGCTGCATGTCATACCGGGCACCAAAGCTGCTTTTTCCGGACGCTTGACGGGACTGTGATTTCAGAAAAAGTGTTTGATCCGGCTCTTGTCTATAAAAAATAACCGGGAAATCATCCGGATACCCGGTACTTTTTTGAAGGCGCAGGATACGGGGCATCCAAAAATTATTGAAAACCACCGGGACCTGGAAACCCGGTTATGAAAAACAGGGTTATTTCCGGGAATATGCCTGGACATCCCGGTATGCCGGTTTATGGGGCATGACCGGGTAATCCGACGATTCAAGCTTGAAAAAACGGTCCTGTTCCCGGTATTTTTCATGGATCCGGTGCTCGATTGCTTTTACAATCATCTCGTAATACCGGTCTTTTCCTGAGACTTCGACCATCCCGACCCGGTCCATGAGGGCATCGATCAGTTCGGCAACCAGCGCCGGGGGAAATGCGGATTTGATAATCGCCGTATCTGATTCCCGGGCAACCAGCACGAGATCCCCGATTGCGAGTGCAGCCTGTTCGCTGATAGCCTCATTGAAATTGCTCCTCTCCTTCTCAGAATACTCCCGTTCCCGCTCTGGCATGGGAGTCTGGAGATATTCCCGGCGCGATTCGGTCAGGATCCCGGATTTCTTGCCCGCCATGGTGCTTCCGGATGAAGTATCGGCCCTATCTGTTATTAACTATTTTGTTCGTTTTATGGAAACCCTTCCCCCGGCTGCTATGGCAGGCACAGGAGTACCAGTTCCAGTCCGCGTACGCTTAATAATGTTTGCAGCACAAACGGTAACGTATCAACGATGACGATCGTTGAACTCAGGAATAGAATACCGACCAATACCTTAAGGAATAGCAATAGTGGAGCGAGCGATTTTTATGAAGATAGTACCGGATACGAGCGTCCTAATAGACGGGCGCATTACGTCGATGATCAAGACCGGGGAATATAAGGATGCAACAATAATCGTCCCCGAAGCAGTTATTGCAGAACTTGAAGCACAGGCAAACCAGGGAAGGGAGATTGGGTTTTCAGGACTTAACGAGCTCCAGGCGCTCTGCAAACTTGCGGAAGAGAAGGTCATCGAGCTGAAGTTTTCAGGAATACGGCCTTCGCTTGAACAGGTCAAGCTTGCAAGCGGCGGGGAGATCGATGCGATGATCAGGAACATCGCAATTGAAAATTCAGCCCAGTTCATCACAAGCGACAACGTTCAGGCCGAAGTTGCACGGGCAAAAGGGCTCAACGTCATTTACCTGCGGCCTCAGGTGACGGATTTCATGCCTCTTGCCATCGACCAGTTCTTTGACGAGCACACGATTGCGGTGCACCTGAAGGAGCGGGTCTGCCCGGTTGCAAAGAAAGGCACGATCAACGAAATGAAACTCGTGCAGATCCGCGACGCCCCCACGACCGAGTTCGAGCTACGGTCGCTTGCCCAGGAAATCCTTGAACGGGCCAAGCGCGATCCCGACGGTTTCATCGAACTGGAGAAGCGGGGAATCACGGTCGTCCAGATCGGTTCGATGCGGATTGCGATCGCCCGCCGGCCATTCTCCGACGGAATGGAGATCACGGCGGTCCGCCCGATCGTGGATGTGACCCTGAAGGATTACGCAAAGGCAGATGTGATCCGGACCCGTCTTTCCGGCGAGAAACGCGGCCTTATTATCGCGGGCTCTCCCGGATCCGGCAAGACCACTCTTGCCCAGAGCATTGCGACATACCTCTCCGACAGCGGTTTCGTGGTCAAGACCATGGAAGCTCCCCGCGAGCTCCAGGTTCCCGACCAGATCACCCAGTACGCGATGCTTGACGGCAGCATGGAGAATACCGCTGACGTGCTCATGCTTGTCCGCCCGGACTTCGTGATCTTCGATGAGCTTCGCAAGAACGAGGACTTCAAGACTTTTGCCGATATGCGCCTTGCCGGAATGGGGATGGTTGGCGTCGTGCACGCCACCGATGTGCGGGATGCGCTCCAGCGTTTCTCCTACCGGGTGGATTACGGCGTTCTCTCGCAGGTCATCAACACGATCATCTTTGTCAAGGAGGGCGTAATAACGAGGATCTTCGATATCGGGTTCACCATCAAGGTGCCTGAAGGGATGGGAAGCGAGATGCACACACGGCCCGTCACGACAGTCACCGATTACGAGACCGGTGCCCTTGCGTACGACGTCTTCCGGTATGATGGCGAGACCATCATCATGCCGGTCGGACAGGCCGGGGGCGTCGCTGCCGCCCCGGCACAGTCCGCCACCCGCCCGGCAACCCCTGCGCCGGCCGTAACCCCGTCACCGGCGGCCCCGCGGGCACCGGTTCCGGAGCCGTCGGCAGGCTTCGAGGGCGAATCCCGGACCGGATGGAAGCTCTCCGAGAAGGAGATCCAGCGCGAGATCGGGCGGTATACCGAGGGTATCGTTGATGTCCAGATGATCAGCGACACCAAGGCGGTTGTCTATATCGACGACAAGGATGTCCCGGCTGCTATCGGGAAAGGCGGGAAGAATATCTCTGCCATTGTCAACAAGATCGGGATTGGGATCGACATCAAACCGCGGAGCGAGCGCGAGAAGGCAAGAAAAGACGAGGAGGAGTTCAACCTTGGCGGGGGCGTGAAGATCCAGACCGACAAGAAACAGTTAACCATTGTCGCTCCTGACCATTCCGGCAAGATTGTCGACGTTTTTGCCGGCAAGGAATATCTCTTTACCGCAACGGTGAACGAGACCGGCGAGATCCACCTGGCCAAGAACAGCAGTATTGCCCAGGAAATGATCCGGCGTTCGGGCGCCGGAGAGGTTATCAAACTGCGGCCGGTATGACCTTCTGAATCTGGATATTTCCGATAAACTGGGAGTGTGCAAAGAATGGAAAATGACAAGAATGAATTTGACTGCGCGGCATTTGAGAAGAGAGCCCACGAGAAGTGGGAACATGCTTTTGAATCCAACCCCTCCGGCAAAGAGAAATTCTACCTGACTGTTGCGTATCCCTACCCGAGCGGCGCTATGCATGTTGGGCATGGCAGGACATACATCGTTCCGGACGTTATTGCACGGTTCTGGCGGATGCGGGGCAGGCAGGTGCTGTACCCGATGGCGTTCCACGTTACCGGGGCCCCGGTCATCGGCATTTCCAAGCGGATTGCCCGTGGGGACGAGAAGACGATCAGGCTCTACCGGGATCTCTACAAGGTTCCCCCAGCAGTACTGGAAAAATTCACCGAACCCTTGACGATCGTCCGGCACTTCTCCGATGAATACCAGCGGGTCATGACTTCATGCGGGCTCTCCATTGACTGGAGGCGCCGGTTCACGACCGTTGATCCGACCTACTCGAAATTTGTCGAATGGCAGTGGAAATACCTGTACGGTGCGGGTCACGTGATCAAGGGTGCGCACCCGGTCAGGTACTGCACGGTCGATGACAACCCTGTCGGCGATCACGATCTTCTCGAAGGCGACAAAGCCGAAGTGATCAAGTTCACGCTTGTTATGTTCCGGTACGGGGACGCGACAATCCCGACGGCGACGCTTCGGCCCGAGACCATCCACGGCGTCACCAACCTGTGGGTAAATCCCTCGGTCACCTATGTCCGTGCCAGTGTCGATAACCACTCGTGGATCATCAGCAGGGAGGCAGCGGAGAAACTCCAGCTGCAGGATCACACGGTTGTTATTGAAAAGGAGATCCCGGGCCGGGATCTTGTCGATACAAAGGTTTCCCACCCGCTCTGCGGGGAAGTCCCGATCCTCCCGGCAGATTTCGTCGACCCCGATATGGCGACGGGCATGGTGATGAGCGTTCCCGCCCATGCGCCGTTCGATTATATTGCACTCAGGGATCTCCAGCGGCAGGGGAAGTATACCGCTATCAAACCCGTCCCGCTCATCACCGTCGAAGGGTACGGTGCTGTCCCGGCGCAGGACGCCGTCGAGAAAGCCGGCATCTCCGGCCAGCTCGACACCCGGATGGATGCGCTCACCCAGGAGATATACAGTGCCGAGTTTTCCAAAGGCCGGCTCTTCGACCGTTTCGGCGGAAAGCCCGTCCGGGTCGCCCGCGACGAGGTTGCGGCGCTCATGCAGGAGAAGTACGGCTCGGTGGTCATGTACGAGTTCGATATCCGCCCCGTCATCTGCCGGTGCGGCAACAAGGTCAAGGTGAAGATCCTCCATGACCAGTGGTTCCTGAAGTACAGCGATCCGGCCTGGAAGGCGCAGGTTTCCGCCCAGCTGAAGGATATGACCCTCGTTCCTCCGGAGGTCCGGGTCGAGTTTGACCGGACCGTTGACTGGCTCAAGGACTGGGCCTGCACAAGAAGGGTGGGGCTCGGTACCCGGTTCCCGTGGGACAAGGCCCAGCTCATCGAGCCGCTTTCGGATTCCACGGTATACATGGCGTATTACACGATCGCCCACCGCATCCGCGAGATTGCGCCGGAGAAACTGACGCCGGAGGTCTTCGATTATATCTTCCTTGGAAAAGAGTCCGCAAACCTTCCCGAGCGTGCGAAGCTGGATGCAATGCGGAAGGAGTTCCTGTACTGGTACCCTTACAACTTCCGGTTCTCGGCAAAGGATCTCATCTCCAACCACCTGACCTTCCAGATATTCCACCATGTGACGATCTTTCCCAAAGAGAAACTTCCGCAGGGCATGGTTGTCTTCGGGATGGGTCTCCTGAACGGGGCCAAGATGTCCTCGTCCAAGGGCAACGTCTTCCTGCTCGAAGATGCGGTCAGGGAGTTCGGTGCCGATACCGTGCGGATGTTCCTGATGGGAAGTGCCGAGCCCTGGCAGGACTTTGACTGGAGAAACGAGCTGGTGCTCTCGACAAAGAAGCAGATCGAGCGCTTCTATTACGCCATCCGCGAGATGAAAGATACCGGGGGAGAGCCCCGTGACATCGATCTCTGGCTGATGAGCCGGCTGCAGGACCATATCGCAAAGACAACAACAGCGCTCTCCAACTTCCAGACACGGCAGGCGTTGCAGGAGTCCTATTTCGGGATCGAGAGCGACCTGAAATGGTACCGGCGGCGGTTGCCCGGGGGAAGCAACGGGAGCCGGGTGCTTCGCGAGCTCTGTTCGGCCTGGATCCGGCTGCTTGCCCCGTTCATCCCGTTCACCGCAGAGAAACTCTGGAGCGATATCGGCGGGCAGGGGATGGTCTCGTTTGCAGACTGGCCGGTCGCTGACGAAAAGCGGATGAATCCCCGGATCGAACTGGCCGAAGAGCTGCTCCTTCGCACGGTCGAGGATATCGAGTCCATTAAGAAACTGATCCAGATCACGCCCAAATCGATCACGATAGCACTCGCCCCTTCCTGGAAGCACGGGATTTTCACGACGATTGCACGTGCAGCGGACAAAAATCTCGCTATCCGGGAGATCATGAAGGACGATGCCAACCGGAAGCGCGGGAAAGAGGCAACCGATGCTGCACGGCAGTGCACGAACCTCATCCACAAGCTCCCGCCGCAGATCGTTGCGCTGGTCGCATCGGACGGCATGAACGAGCGGGCAGTCTTCGAATCTGCCAAGGCGTTCCTCGAAAAGGAGTTCTCCGTCCCGGTTCACATCGTGGAAGCGGAGAAGAGCGGGCTTGCCAAGGCGGCGACTGCGCTCCCCTTCAAGCCGGCAATCGTTATTGAATAATCCCAACTTTTTTTTATTTGTCCCATTCCGGAGACCGGACCGGGTCCCATCCGTATTTGCCGGGCAGGTTTTTCAATCCCCTCTCAGTATCAGGATGGATCGCCGGAAGTTCCACGCGAAAGGTAAGTTCCGCAGATGAATCCGGAAGAGGGTACCCCCTCTTCACTCCATGGGTGGGGGGTGCCACCCTCAGCAGGGCAGACCCTGCGCATGGGGTCGCGGGGGGTAATCGATCCAGGGGGTGGGGGGGCTGGTCACCGGATCTGAGAGGGGGTACCCACCCGTTCTGCACGCGAAACAACGGTTGCCGGTATGGGTTCTCCCTCGGACGTTACGATTCTGAACCATGGGGGTACCCCCACCTTTGCACACAGGAGGGGTACCCACCCTCAGCACGGCCGACCCCATGAGGGGGATCGCGATGGGTAACCGATCGGAGGGGTGGGGGTGGCCGGTTGCGTACGCAGGTGGGGGGTGCCACCCGCTCTCCGCCGGAGAGCTGCCTGGGATCCGGGGAATTCCGGAATAAAGACAGGGGGTAAACGATCCGGTGAGTGGGGGGTGGCCTGAAAGATAGAGGCAGGGGGTCCCCACCTGTTGTGCCCGGCCGGCATTGTCCGGTCAATCAACGGGCTCGCCGCGATACCCGTGAGCGGCAAGGATGGCAGTCACCCTCCCGATCCATTCCCGGTCATCGGAAGCACTGCCGGCGCCTCCTCCGGCAACCGGGCGGGGAAGCGATGCAATCCACTCTCTCCAGATTGCAGCGAGGCTCGTATCCTGTGTCCGGAGTTCCGCGTTCCCGATTATTTTACCCCGGAGCTCCTGGCTTGCGGTATGGTAAATCAGCATGCGGTAGCACCGGAACTTGCGGCAGACCTTCGGGCGTGTCGGATAAATTGCGCAGGAGAAACCTTCGCCCTCCG
>CAZNLI010000011.1:22576-39274 GCA_964574125.1 uncultured Methanoregula sp. | reverse complement strand
TGCTCAGGGGGTCGCGGGGGGTAATCGATCCAAAGGGTGGGGGGGCAGGTTACCGTGTAGTGTAAAGTGACATCGTGTCCATAAAAGGGGGGGTAAGGGGGGGTACGGAAATTACAATTTGAAAATTAATTTCGCAATCTCTATTTTAGTTGAAAATAACCTCCGAAAAGATAGAATGTTCAAATCATTAGTTGATGATGTTTCTGAAAAAGTCTATAATCACATGATGGTGGATTGGGTCGCTCATAAGCCCAGACCAGTAATGCATGCATCCCTTCAAAATTTCGTTTTTGATTTGGGTAAAGAATACAAATTTTTCCCTCAATCTGAATTCACCGGATCGGCTGGTGGGCGGATTGATGTTGTATGGTTTCACAAAGATGATTCAAAAAAGCCGTATGTAATTTTTGAAATTGATAGTAGTATTCGAAAAAACTCGTTCCATAAACTCTGTGACCAAGATGCAGAAATAAAATTTTGGATATTATACCCAAGAAAAGAACCTAATCCTTATGCTGTGTCAAATTGTGAGAGGAAACATGGATTGATCATCATATATCCAGAGAAATTTTCTGAAAGGTTTCCAGAATAGTGAATCATTGATTGGATGCATCTTTTTCTTTGTTATCATCGACAGGATCTAAAAGAAGCACTTTAACCCGTTTTCCTGTCCATGCAACTGGAAGATACACGCCGCCGGATGTACCACGGGCTTTTACTACTCGCTCAAGAACCTCGAAGGCTTGGGTCTGTACTGTCATCGCTTGAGAGGACATATGATGTATGCTTTATCACTATAGAATAAATATTTTATCAATGCAAAATTACCATAAAGTATCTATTTTATAGATATGTTTAAGTAGTAGTGGATATAATATGGATATGTGATAAGAGCGGGGATCCGCCAAGATACGCCCGCTCTGAGGAGGTCACAAACGATGTACGCAGTTACTCTCCCCAACGCAAATTACAGCCGTGCAGGAATTAATATTTTCCCCGCGCCGGCTGTCGATCTGTTCCGCTTTGAGAACGTCTATCGAAACTCTAATCCGGAGTTCGCCCTGGAATTCAGAAAAAACATTATCGGACTTCGTGAGCAGGGATTAAAAATCAGTGAGATTGCAGAAAATCTCAACTGTTCCGTTTCAGTGATTAAAAAGTGGATTCGCAGATACCGCGAGGGGGAACTTTTGAGTGATATCTCCCGCGCACCGCTTCACCGTGATGTAAAGAACACTCAGTTCCATCAGCACCTTATAGCGCAAATCGTTAACGAATTTCCTTTCTATGGTTCCCGAAGGATCGCGCATCAGATTGAGAAGGAGTACGGAGAGAAGATCTCTCATGTTACGGTTGGTCAGATGATGAAGGATATTCAGGAGAAGAAAGAGCCGGTCATAGCTGAACGGATTGAGATTGACGAGCCGGATAAAATCTGGCATATGGATATGACTCCCAAGAGGATCGCAAAGGGGAAGATCATGTATATCTTCGCCGTAATGGATGCATGTACCCGCCGGATTCTTGCACTCAAATGTTATGAGGGCTGTACTTCGGTTGAGGTTATTGACTGTCTCTATAAGGCGATCATTAACAACAACGGGAAGAAGCCGCGCATACTCTACACTGACAACGGCGGTCAGTTTGTCTCAAAGATTTTTGAAGACTGCCTGAGGGTTCAGTGTATCTTTCACCACCGGATTGACAAGGGCAAGCCGTGGCAGAACGGGAAAGTTGAGAGGCTATTTAGGACCCTGTTTGATGAGTGGATCGACTTCAACAACTATCAGTCTCCGAAAGGACTTTCTGAAAGCCTTGAAGCGTTTCGCAACTGGTTCAACAACGAGAGGGAGATCCAGAAGATGGATTACAAAACCCCAATGCAGATTATGAGAGAAAAGGAATCAACTGCTTCTTAATTCACTTTCACTTTACCCGTGCCTTGTCATTATATCCCATTTTTTCGAAAAATCTCCACAAAGTTTCTAATAATCTAAGACTATATATTAACTATATATGGTGAATATATGGTATCATATCCTGAAAAAGATAAAACCGAATACGTTAAGATAGGGATGCCCAAAGAGATGGTTGATGAAGTAAAGCGGATTATCGAAAGTGAAAAAAGATTGGGATACGTTTCGATTCAAGAATTCGTGAAGGATGCGGTTAGAAAAAATATTTTGGAAATCGGGGGATATACAAATGACCGACAAAAGGGACAGTCTAATTAAAGCCGATTCCAAACGCGAGATTTTGCAATCGTTAGAGAGTCATATGTCAAAAACATATGAAAAAATCAAAAAATCCGGACAATATGAATATAGAAAAAATCTTGTGAAAACATATCTGATAGAAAGTAATTATCCAGCGATTTCTGATTACTATTCCGATTTTTTAAAAAATGTGAACACTAATGGTAAAAAAACCTTAAAAATGGAAATAAATAAAATTGACGAAGCTTTTTATTCAGTAATTCTTACCAAAAAAGAGAATCATGCCGTTTTTTACCTCGATTCGATGAATCCTAGGTTTTGGATACTGCATACAAAAAGCAGCGTGAAAGACACGGATTACCTCTTAAATTCAATGATTCAACCTATAATGAGTCGTCTTGATAATTTGTGGATAGATCGCAATATGTTAAATCAAATTCGTTTCAATCACGCTGATTATCTTAGAAGTATTGGGGTTCAATACAGATTCGGGGATGTTTTTCCAACGGATGATGTTGGAGAAACTTTTACTATGAGAGCTCATGGAGCACCATCAGCGGAATTTTTAAATTTAATTGAAAAATTCCCGGAACTATCAAAATTTTTTTCAATTTCCAGTGTGGGTTTTAAAAAAGTTGATAAAGAAAATGAAATACCGGCGGTTGCAATTGAGGATATTAATTATATAGGGAAATTTACAGTAAAGGGAACATCTTTTTATCAACATTCAGAAGTTGTAGAGGATATTCAAACAAATTATGAGAGGATATTGAGATATATTGAAAATGAATTTAATCTTTCATACACTGGAACTAAAGAAAATATCAGCATCCATGGGTCTCCAGCATGTATTGATCTAAAAAGGAAAATCGAGGATATTGACACATTTGTAAAAATCGTATTCTCTTCAAAAGATCCTTTCCGTCTATCGGGGTATTCAAAAAAATTAGATTCTGGAACAACGCTTGTTTCTGGTTTGGATCTCCATAATGGCGATGACTTCAATTTAGAGATCACCCCCTTTTGGATGCGAATGTATCTTCCTGAAGACGCTTGTGGGAATACAATAATGAGATTTATATGCAATATCCAGAGATACTATGATGCTAACGCATCGTTGGAAGGTTTTGAGGAAATAAAAAATGGTTCAGCTTTCAAACCACACGAAACTGATGAACCTGTTGATCGGTTTATGTCAAGAGAGGCCAATACCTAAATGGCCTAACACATTAAAAAATCAACAGTATCAAATCTCATTAGTTGATGTAAATATCCCAGTCTCGCACCCAGATATTGTTTTTCAGAATAAACACGCAAATCACGCTATTTTTGTTGACTGTAAATCAAACACAATAAAAAGAAAACAAGTTGAAAAATATGATAAAATTAGAAAGAATCCCAAAACTGCTGTAATTAATGGGATAATTACGATAATACACGAAGACCATTTAAAGCTCGATCCTGTCTTATGCTCATTTTCCGATTTATCGAACAATCAGATTATTAACGAATTCAATATGTTATTTCTTCATGTTGTTGAATCTGGTAAGCAGTATTTTGAAATAAAGGAAATTCAATTAAAAAAGGGTGAATTCAGTTACTCAAGAATTAATAGAGTGTTTCCAATAGATACTTCAGATTCAGTTCCGCCTTACTATCTTTATCCTTTTGATGATAATGATATGGAACTATTTTCTATAGCAATTTTACAATATCTTCAGAAATTTGGTTTATCCGGAAAACGATTTACAATTGATAAACTATTAGAAAATTGTCATAAAATGTGGAAATTCATTGATCATAAAGAAATATTCAGAAATAAAGCTCAGACGATTTTAACTGATCTTCAAAAACGAGGATTAAAGAATTTGATTCGAAATCGAGACGAATGGTATGTCGATCTTAAACCGGATAGCAAAAGCCACCAGGCATTCCAAAAAAAGTGTATACAAATTGAGAGACAAATATCAAAGAAAGACTATCAAGAAATTTTAATTGTTTAGTTTTTCCCAATTCCAATTTTCTAAGGAGAAATTTATTTTCGGACTTCAAGAGACCCATATGGCGGAATTTCCGCTTTAAATATAGATGGCCATCGGCTATAGGAGAATGTAACTGAATTAGCAACCATACAGAATACATCAATTCTCAAATTGGTTGCTGCTGGCATTATTGTTAATAATCCATCAATTTCCACCGCGAGTCTCATTAAATTATGTAAATCTCTGTTTGGATTCCCATATGATGAGATGATGTGTAATAATGACAAGATATGAGCCAATTTTTTCTTAATTTCAGATATGTCTTGAATTGAATAACTTGTTTTGATGGATATTTCTAAAAGTTCTTGCGTAACAACTCTGATTTCCTCCTTTTTTTGAATTAATAGGAGTCTTTCAGTCTCACTAATTTGCATGTGTTGGCATTGTATTTTTTTAACTTAAATAAATCGGATAAAACGGACACGATGTCACTTTACACTACAGTTACCGGACCTGACAGGGGGTACCCACCCGTTTTGCACGCGAAACAACGGTTGCCGGCATGGGCTCTCCGTCGGACATTGTGACTGCGAAACGTGAGACACCCCCCCACCATTGCCCGTAGGTGGGTACCCCCACCATTAGACCGGCCGACTCTGTGCCGGGGGTCGCGATGGGTAATCGATCTGAGGGGTGGGGGTGGCCGGTTGCGTACGCAGGTGGGGGTGCCACCCGGTCCTCGCCTGAAGGTTGTAGAAACCCGGTGGGGTTTTGGGAGATCGCGGGGGGGTAAATGGGATCGTGGGTGGGGGGTCCGGCTCTTTGATCGTGGAGGGGGCTGGCTGAGGGAATGAAACGGGGTGCGGGCAGCACTCTCGTTTCGGGATTTTAATGCGGCCTTAAGGATCAATGTCCTCTTCCAATGGATCCAAAAAATGATTCCTCAGGTATCCGGGTGATTCCCAAACCGTAACCGGTAAAAATTATTCCACGACGACAGTACCGGTCATTGCGGGATGGATCTTGCAATAGTAGGTAAAGGTTCCGGCCGTTGTAAACCTCTGGCTCCATGACTGGCCCGGGGATAGAACGCTCGAATCGTACTTGATAATATTTCCGGTCGGATCGGTGAACACGACCCGGTGGGAAACGGTGTCCTGGTTATCCCAGCGGACAATCGCACCCGCTTTGACAATGATTGTCTGGGGGTTAAATGCAAAATCGCTGATGGTTATCGTATTGGCTGAGACCCCTTCCTGTGCCTGGCTGATCGGTGTTGCAGGCGGCGATGTCGTTGTTGGCACCGGCGTATTCGCCACTGTTGTCGGAATCGTCGTGGTCTGGGATTGTGGGATCTGCTCCGTCCCCGTGCAACCGGCAACGAGTGATGCGAGAATTATAAGCAGGATGACTGATACCGTTCTTCTCATACCGTGATCAATCGTTGAGTTCTCCTGAAATATATTGCGGAACCGGCAGGTTCAATACACGGTTATGCAACGATAATTGCCCCTCTCATATTGGAATGGGTGCTGTCGGCGTAGTCGTACCGCCCTGCCTCCATGAAGGTGTTGGAGAACGCTGTGCCGGGCTGGATACTTTGCGAGTCAAACCGGGTATCCCCCTCCCCCGTATAGGTAACCCGGTGCGCAACGGGATCCTCGTTTACCCAGACAACCGTGGCGCCCGGATGGATCGTGATGATCGGGGAATCGAACGAGTTGTCCTTTATCCTGATAATCACGGTCGTTTCCGCCCCGCCCGGAGGGGATACCGTCTGAAGGATTGTCACCGCCACTGTGGATCCTGCACCCGGCCCGGTCGGATTATCATGCTGGATGGTGCATCCTGCAGAGAGGACCGTCGAAAAACAGAGGACCAGAATACAGATAATGCCCGCATGCTTCATGGTCCGAAGGTTATGACCGGGAACCATTTAAGGATTGCCTGAGGTTTTACGACGAATCCTGCCGGCACCGGGTGAACCTCCCTGGTTCAGGTTTCTTCTCTTCCGGTTTCCTTACCTCCGGCAGGATCTTCCGGCCCGGATTCCCCTTCTTCTATCACATGGATCTCCTTGTTCCGGATGCCGGCCATGAAATCTGAAATGTGATACTGGGAATAGAGCTCCATATCCCGAACCAGATCCGGCGGGACGAGAGCCCCGAACTTCCAGCTGCTGGCTGATGCCGGGGGAACCCGGGATTTTATCGTCTCGTAATCGAATGCCCTGATCTCTGAAATAGCGTCGGCAACTTTCTGTACCGCACCCACTTTTCCGGCATTCCGTACAAGGAGGACGAAGTCACTGTACCGCACCTTTGCCTTCCCGCCGAGTTTCCGGCCAAGCAGGATTGTCAGGAGCCTGTTGAAGGATCCGCCGTTGAATGAGAAGACGATCACTTCTGTCCTCGTCCCGGAAGGTCTCTTTCGGACAACAATGCCGGAAGGCCGTACTCCATCCGGCACCAGACCGATGCGCTCCGAGAGGATCTCCTGCTCCTTCTCCGGGAGCGGCAGGAGGGTTTTCTTGCGCCCGATGATTGCCTGCACGCCGGCACAGACGAGAGGGGAGAACCCGGCCTGCCCGCCGCCGGTCCAGAATGCCCGGGAAGTCTGCTCGGAACCGGGAACGACAACGACAAGGTTGTGGCCTTCATCATACTTGACCATCTGCCAGACTTTTCCTCCCAGCGAGAAATCCCCCCCGGATTTACCGGTGACAAAACGGGCATCAAGGGTGCCGATCACCTCCCCGTCAGGCGTAACGGCCCGGCATGTCCCGGTCCCCTCAATCACCGAATACAGGTCCCGGTAATTTGCCGATCCGAACGCCTTTTCCGATTCTTCCCCAAGCATCAGCATGTCGCCGTCGGTGGTGAGATACCCTTTCGCAATCGCGTAATCGATGATCATTCCTATTGCTGAAGCGGGGATTTCTGCAAAGGGAGGAAGCTCATGCAAGGCACGTACCAGGTGATTCTTCGTTGTCCGTTTTGTCCGGTGCAGGTTCAGGAGCAGCTGCTGGGCGAGGACATTGTAGGCATCGATAAGAGGGTGGAGCGGTTCGACCCGGCGGTGCATGGCTGATTCGAGAATCGATACGCTGACGAGCAGCTCACAGGGATCGGCAAGCACCCAGACAACGTACCCGGCTTTCCCCCGCCTGCCGCTTCTTCCCATCCGCTGGAGAAACGAGGAGACCGATGCCGGGGGACTGACCTGGACAACCACATCGAGATCGCCGATATCGATTCCCAGCTCAAGCGTGCTCGTGCAGATAATGCAGGCGCCTTCGTCACGGGAGAATGCAGCTTCCGCTTCTTTTCGTAACGCGGAGGAGACCGAGGAATGGTGGATATAGACGTTTCCGACCCGGTGCGAGATAGCATTCATGACATTCTCCGCCTCCCTGCGGCTGTTGACAAAAACGAGGGCTTTTTTCCCGGATACGATCCGGGTAACGGCATCCATCCGGTCCTTCTCTTCCCTCTCGATGATAAAGGAGAACCGCTTCTCTTTCGGAGGCGCATCGATACAGACCAGTTCCTCGCCGTGGCGGTGATCGGAGAGCCAGGCAAGGATTTCGTCGGGATTGCCAACCGTTGCGGACAACCCGATTCGCTGGATCGGGCAGTTCGCGATCCGGTCGAGCCGGTACAGGAGAGTCTTTACGTGGACGCCCCGTTCGGATTCGACGAACGCATGGAGTTCATCGATGATGATGTACCGGAGGTTCTTTAAGGATTTTGCAAGTTTCGGCTCATGCAGCAGGACTTCGAGCGATTCCGGGGTGATCATGAGGATATGAGGTGTCTCTCCTTCCTTCCAGGCCCGGTTGCCCTTCGGCACATCCCCGTGCCATTTGGCAAGCGTGAGATCGGTCGGGACACAGAACCGCAGGATCCGTTCTTCCTGGTCGTTGATGAGCGCTTTTAGGGGGGAGAGATAGAGACAGGCAATCCCCGGCCTGCCGTTCTTTGCAAGGTCGTCGATGACAGGAATGAGTGCGGCTTCGGATTTTCCTCCGGCGGTCGGCGCGATGATTAAGGTATCGTTCCCCCGGTTAACCGCCTCGAACGACCGCTCCTGCACCTCACGAAGTTCCGTCCAGCCAAGTCTCTCAGAAAGAACAGCCTGGAGCGACTCGTGAAGCGATGCGAAGACCGGAGGCATATACAGCAGATTGGGAGCTGGTCGGTTATGGGTTTTCCCGTATGCATGGATCAATACTCCGGCAATGCGATGATCCGCATGAAACGAAAGGATTGTCTGTCAGCCTGTTTTGTTCTCACCGGTTCTGCTCTTTATCCGGATTGATTCCAATGCGGTTTTTGCCGTACTGCTGATATCGGGATCCGGATCGTTCACGATTTCCTGGAGCGGTCCGGTGGCACGTTCGTCGCCAATAGCCCCAAGCGCTGATGCAGCATCCTTCCGGACGCCCTTCCTGGGATCTTTTAACAGGGGGATAAGTGCATCGACTGCACGCCGGTCCCTGAGCCTGCCAAGCCCCCGTGCGGCACCGGCACGGAGCCATTTTTCTTCGGAACGAAGCGCTGCGATGAGAGGGTCGACCGCCCGTAGATCCCCGATCTTTCCTAACGATTCAGCTGCCAGCCATGCGACATCGACATAGGGATCGGCAAGCGCGGCAATCAGCGGTTCAACCGCTTCCGGATCCTTGAGTTCTCCGAGAACTTCCGCGGCTTTCCACCGGGTATCCAGGTATTCGCTTTTAAGGAGCCGGATCCAGTTACGTACCCTCTCTTTCACTTCTGTTTCATAAATCAGGTTCTCTTCCGCTACCCGGGTTGCTTCCGGATCATCCTTCCGTATCATCTCCGGCTGATCGCTGTCGCCCACGTATGTCTCCCCACGGCGTGCATTCTGGAATGCGGGATAATTAACCTTTGCATGAAGATCCGGGACGATCTTCGTGAGGGAAAAGGGCGGTTTTACCTGCAATACCAATCCGGAAAAGACATCCGGCACCAAAACCGGACGTAAAAAGGCTTTTTTAGTTTTACATGCGACACATGAACATGGACCTGACGAAGGAAAAAATTCTCACGTACAAAACCGGTGTCCCTCCACTGACCCGTCGTGAGATCATGGAACTGTCAAAGGCAGTTTCCGGCTGGTCAATTTCAGAGGGGCGGATAATCCGCAGATTCACCTTCAACAACAGCTCGGAATCTCTCTCATTCATCAACGATATCATCGGCTTTTCCCAAGCCGAAGGGCATATCCCTGATGTTGCCCTCAGAGATGCCCGGAACGTCGAGATCTCATTCTATACTTATCCTGCAGGGGGGCTGACATGGAACGATTTTATCATGGCAGCAAAACTCAATGAGAAATTAGACGCTGAAAAAACCGGCTGATTATAAGGTTGTGCTCTTTTCTTTTAATCAGGTATTTTTGTACTGATTGCCGGGAATCCTAGACAGATCATCATAATCCGAAAGCCCGTTTCACGGTATTCCGGATTGTCTCTTTAGGCAGTGCCCCGATGATCCGGTCCACCATCCTCCCGTTCGAGAACAGGATCAGGCAGGGGATTGCCGAGATCCCGTACTGCATGGCAAGATGCTGGTTGTGATCCGTATCGCATTTCGCAAAGGTCACGCTGCCGGTAAACTCCTGTGCGAGTTCTTCAACAACCGGGGCGACACGCCGGCACGGCCCGCACCATTCTGCCCAGAAATCGATGACGAGCGCCGGGTGATCCCGGAGTGCCTGGACAAAGGAGCGCTCATCGATAGTAATCACCGGGATATGGCTGTGAACTTCCGGTTTTGTCTTTGCAGGATCGAAGCGATCGCGGAGTTCCTGCATCCTTCTTTCGCGTATTTTGGCAAGTTCGTCATCGTCCATGGAGGTCTGTTGGATCCCCGGATCTCATTAAGATACGGAAAGAAACCAAGGTCCACCGACAAAGAAAGATATATCAGCGCAAACCGGCAATAGTAATACCCGACATTGGAAGCGAGGTGGGGTAGTCAGGATATCCCGGCGGGCTCATAACCCGTAGATCGATGGTTCAAATCCATCCCTCGCTATCGTGCAGTATCCTGTTTTTCACCAGCCGGGAATTGCCTGCTGATTGTAGTACGGGTTCCGCTGAAAAGCGGGAGCTCACCGTTTTCAGGGGATATTTCAGAAGGTAAAAGGGGGAATGCCCCCCACTCCTGCACTGGAGATTATGCAGAATCGGGATTGGATAACGCTTCCTGTGCCTTTTCCACCATACTCTGGGCAGCGGTGACTTTCGGCCGTATCGTCGCGTAATCCTTCTTTTCAAAAGCAGCCTGGGCTTCCTTATACAGAGATTCTGCACGATCTATCCGTGCTTTGGGTCTGGCTGCGTTTCCGCCCTCGCTTTTCACCAGCTCAACCTCTTCCTGAACAGCGAGGATCTGGCCATAGAGATCTTCGAGCAGGGCGCGGTATTCCTCGGTCTTCTCCGCTTCCCCGGCCATCTTTTCGCGGGCCCGTTCCCGGAGAGCCTCCTGAGCGTCTGCCTGCCCCTGCAGGATCTCCTGCAGCTCGTCTTCGACCTCTTTTACTGTCTCGGCAAGGACTGTTGCAAACTCCGTGCGTTCTTCCTTTGATTCCTGGTACCCGTCATATGCCCCGTAAGCACCCCCGGCAGCGGCTCCCCCGAGTGCACCGGTAAGGGCATCACCGAGGCCCTCATCCTTCCGGAGGACGTTTCCCAGTATGCCCCCAAGCCCGGCGCCCGCAATTGCTCCCATCACACCTTTTGAAACCTCCTTATGAGCCCGCTCCACGGTATAGGTTACTTTGACGTTGGTACGCTCAACGGCAATATCCAGCGTACCCTGTTCATCGGTATGTTTCACATGCATCGTCGCAGAAGAAGGGCCCGGTGTCTTGTACTGGGTTATCTCGGTACCCTTGAGTGCGAGGTGGGACATGAGGCGTTCGGTAAAGTCCTGGTATTGGGATGATACTCCTTGTCCATAATAAATAAACGGCATCGTCTGGTTCTCCTGTCTACGTAGTTCTTGAGTGGCAAGGATATATCGTTTTTTTTCCCCGGTTTTCCCCCGGCCTGCAGGATCGTTCGGGGAATTATTCGCTCAATAACAAACAAAATTGTACAACAAAGTATAAATATGTACAATGAGAATTTCACGCATGGAAACAAAAATTCTCCTTGAGGAGGATGAGATCCCGAAGCGCTGGTATAACGTTCTCGCCGATCTCCCTTCACCGATGGATCCACCTCTGCACCCGCAGACGCAGAAACCTGTCGCGCCGGAGGATCTCTCTGCGATATTCCCCATGGACCTGATCCGGCAGGAGATGAGCCCGGACCGGTTCATTGACATCCCCGCTGAAGTGCGGGATGTTCTTACGCTCTGGAGACCAAGCCCGCTCTACCGGGCAAAGCGTCTCGAACAGTTCCTGAAGACCCCTGCAAAGATCTACTACAAATGGGAGGGGGTGAGCCCTGCCGGGAGCCATAAACCCAACACGGCGGTTCCGCAGGCATACTACAATATGAAAGCGGGCATCGAACGCATAGCCACCGAGACCGGTGCCGGGCAGTGGGGATCGGCGCTTGCTTTTGCAACGATGCTGTACGACCTGAAGTGCACGATCTACATGGTCCGGTCAAGTTACAGCCAGAAGCCGTACCGGAAGTCCATGATGCAGGTCTGGGGAGCGGAATGCATCCCGAGCCCGAGCACAAAGACCCGGTCCGGGAAAGCGGTGCTGGAAAAAGACCCGGATACGCCCGGCAGCCTCGGCATAGCAATCTCGGAAGCGGTCGAGGACGCGGCGGCCCATAGCGATACCAACTATTCGCTGGGATCGGTGCTCAACCATGTCTGCCTCCACCAGACCGTCATCGGGCTTGAATGCCGCAGACAGCTGGAGATGGTCGATGATTACCCGGATGTCGTGATCGGGTGTGTCGGGGGGGGTTCGAATTTTGCCGGGATCTCGTTCCCGTTTGCCGGCGACAAGATGACCGGAAAGCACAGGGAGACCGATATCATCGGCGTCGAACCTGCATCCTGTCCGAGCCTGACCAAAGGGCTTTACGCCTACGATTACGGGGATGTCGCCGGGTTGACCCCGCTTCTCAAGATGTTCACGCTCGGCCATGACTTTGTCCCGCCATCGATCCATGCCGGCGGCCTCCGGTACCATGGCGACTCCCCGATCGTCTCGAAACTGGTCCGTGACGGGGTGATGCGGGCTGTCGCGTACCACCAGAACGAGGTATTTGAAGCGGCGCAGACGTTTGCCCGCACAGAGGGCATCATCGTTGCCCCGGAGACGTCCCATGCCATGAAAGCTGCAATCGACCAGGCACTCGAATGCCGGAAGACCGGGAACGCAAAGACGATCCTGTTCAACTGCTCCGGGCATGGCAATTTCGATATGACGGCATATGACGACTTCCATGCCAAAAAACTCGTGGACTACGAGTATCCCGACGAATTGATCCGGCAATCGCTTGCAAGACTCCCGAAAATCCGGTAATTTTTTTATGCGCCGTGTTGGGTTTGTTGTCAATCCTGTCGCCGGTCTTGGCGGAACGGTCGGCCTGAAAGGATCCGACGGGGTTGCAGCAGAGGCAAGAGAACGCGGGGCGATCCCCCGCTCCGGTGAACGGGCGCTTGCAATGGTCCGTAAGGTTCATGCTACAGATATCCTCTTTCTTACCTGTTCCGGCGCAATGGGAGAAGAGGTCTTGAAAAATGCCGCGGCACGCTTCTGTACCGTTTTTTACCATCCAGCAGCTGTGACAACTGCGGATGATACCCTGGCTGCGTGCAAGAAATTTCTTGAAGAACAGGCTGAGCTTATCGTCTTCTGCGGGGGCGACGGGACTGCACGGGATGTGTTCGATGCGGTCGGCGCAAAAATACCGGTCCTCGGGATACCGGCGGGTGTCAAGATGTACTCCGGGGTCTTTGCCATCAGCCCGGAAGCGGCGGCAGCTGTTGTGGATATGACGGGCTCCCTGGATACCCGCGACGCCGAGATCCTTGACGTGGACGAAGTGGCGTACCGTTCGGGATCGCTCTCTACCCACCTGTACGGAATTGCGAGGGTCCCGATCCTGAACACGCGGGTCCAGCTGCCTAAGCATGTCATCGAGGAACAGGACGAGGAACGTGCGAAGGATGCAATCGCCGGTTTCATCTCCGAGGTCCTGCTCCCGGATACCCTCTATATTGTCGGTGCAGGGACCACCACCGGACATATCGCCCGCCATCTCGGACTGAAAAAGACACTCCTTGGCGTCGATGTGATCGAAAACGGCCGGCTGATTGCAACAGACGCCGACGAGCGGACCCTCCTGAAATTGCTTGACAGGAAAACGGAGGCAAAAATCATCGTCAGCCCTATCGGGGCGCAGGGATTTTTATTCGGGCGCGGAACCCAGCAGATCAGCAGTGCAGTAATCCGGAGGGTTGGCGTGGACAATATCATCGTCGTTGCCACTCCCGCAAAGTGCCGCGCGACACCGCTCCTGCATGTCGATACCGGCGATCCTTCGCTTGACGCCCGGTTCCCCGGTTCCATGCAAGTCATCTCTGGATACCGCATTGCCCGGAGGATAGAGATCGGGAGATAACCGGGAAGATTTGGAGGGGTTCTTCTTTTAAAATATCAGGGATTGTTCCGGGTTTCCGGGGGTTTCATCATAAACAATGCAATAGCGATACCTGCTACGGCGAGGATAAGCACATACGGGAAAACCCCGATGTATGAACCGGATGTCGTCTTGATGAACCCGGCAAGCTGGGGGCCGGCAATCGCCCCGGCTCCATAGGCAAGAAATACCACCCCGTAGCAGCGCGGGTAATCGCAGGTGCCGAAATACCGGGCTGTCGCCGTCGGGGCGATCGCGAGCCATCCCCCAAGGCACCCCCAGAGGACGGCAAATGCAACCACATACGTGATTGTCCCGGGCGCAAGCCAGATCAGGAGTGATGCCAGCGCAATCAGGATGAATGAGACAATTGCAGTTTTCCCAGGATCGATCTTGTCGGCAAGAGCCCCGAAGACCGGTCTTCCGCCCCCGTTGAAGAGCGCAAAAAACCCGACCAGCAGCGTCGCAAACCCCGCTTCAATACCGATCTCGGTCCCGGCCGGCTTTGCAATCGAGATTGCCATAAGGCCGGCAAGGCAGCCGATAAAGTAGCAGAGCCAGAGCCCGTAGAACGACCGGGTCCGGAGCATGACACCCCGGTCACATTCGTATACGGGTTGCGCCCCGGCGCCGGATACCGGAGGGGTCCAGCCGGCCGGTTTCCACCCGGGCGCCGGAAACCGCAACGGCAGGGAGAGGAGCACGATGAGGATAATAAACGCTATCCCGAAGATCCGGAACGTCGCCATGATCCCGCTTGTGCCGATCAGGTACCCCGCGATATTGGCCGTGAGGAACGCGGAAAACCCAAACCCAAGCAGGGTCAGACCGACTGCAATGCCCCTCCGGTCCGGGAACCAGCGTGCCGACACTGCGACAGGGACACCATAGGCAATGCCAACCCCGATCCCCCCGATTACCCCGTAGACCAGATAGAGCATCCAGACGGAGGTGACCACGGACGCGAGCAGCCAGCCAAGCCCCGTCAGGATCCCCCCGATGATGGTTACAGTCCTTGGCCCCAGTGTCTCGATGTACCTGCCGGTGAACGGCATGGCTATTGCAAAGAAGGCGAGGAAGACCGAGAATGGCATCAGGATCTCGTTTGCCGTTACCTGCTGGTTCAGCGTTCCGGTGAAGTACCCGCTCAGCGGACCGACAAAGACGCTCCAGGAGTAGATTGTGCCGAGGCAGAGGTTTATGATCATGCCGAGCAGTATAAGCGCCCACCTCCCTTTTTCAGGGGGCATGCCAAGGATCGTTTCCGGTGGCAGTGACGTCATACGGATACCATTTCAAAAGATTGGTTTTCACTCTTCCAGCGTAGATACATCCCCGGGATCCATGCCGAGCTCTTTTGCTTTCAGTACCCGGCGCATGATCTTGCCGCTGCGGGTCTTGGGAAGCTTCTCCACGAACTCGATCTCCTTCGGGACGGAAATCGGGCCAAGGGTCATGCGCACGTGGTAGATCAAATCCCACGCCAGTTTCTCGCTCTTTACAAACCCGTGCCGGAGAATGACGAATGCCTTGATGGCATTGCCCTTGATTGGATCGGGTTTTCCGATCACCGCAGCTTCTGCAACCGCGCTGTGGGAGACGAGCGCACTCTCCACCTCAGCGGTGCCGATATTGTGACCTGCGACGATGATGATATCGTCCGATCGCCCGAGGATCATGATATAGCCGTCTTTACCTTTGACTGCAAGATCCCCGACAGCATAGACCCCGTCGATCGTGTACCAGTATTTCCGGTACCGTTCGTCATCCTTGTACACGGTCCGGAACATCGCCGGCCAGGGGTTCCGGATGACGAGGAAGCCCCCGGTACCCGGGGGTACCGGCTTCCCGTTCCTGTCAACGACATCAGTAATAACCCCGGGTATCGGTTTTCCGGCAAACCCCGGCCGCATCGGTTCCCCGAGCATGGTCGTTATCATCTGCATGCCGGTCTCAGTCTGCCACCAGGTATCAACAACCGGGCATCTGCTCTTCCCGATAACCCGGTAGTACCATTCAAACGCTTCGGGATTGAGCGGTTCGCCGACAGAGCCAAGAATCCGGAGGGATCGTAAGTCATACTTGTCCGGCCACTCTTCCCCGACTTTCATGAACGTCCTGATCGCGGTGGGTGCCGTGTAGAATATGTTGATCTTCTGTTCCTCGATCAGCTTCCACCAGCCCCCGGCATCCGGGTAATCCGGTGTCATCTCGGTTTCAAAGACCGTGGCGCCGATACTGAGCGGGCCGTACACGATGTAGGTGTGGCCGGTGATCCACCCGGGATCGGCCGTGCACCAGAAGATCTCCTTCTCCTTGATGTCAAAGACATACTTTGTGGTATAGTAGGCCCCGACCATGTACCCGCCGCAGGTATGGACGACGCCTTTAGGGGTGCCGGTGGATCCGCTCGTGTAGAGAATAAAGAGGGGATCTTCCGCATCCATCTCCTCGCAGGGACAGTAGGCCGGGACATCCTGCATGAGCTCGTAGAAGTCCACCTCGATGCCGGGGCGAAGATCGATTGGGGGTTCCCTGCGCCTCCGGTGGATGATGAGGTGCTCCACGCTCGGGGCATTATCAATCGCCTCCTCGGCAATCGTAATCAGGGCGATTGCCTTACCCCGCCGGATGGATATGTCGGAGGTTATCACGACCTTTGCTTCCGCCGCCCTGATCCTCGTGTTCAGTGCGGTCGTCCCGAACCCGGCGAAGACCACGCTGTGCACCGCGCCAATCCGGGCGCAGGCAAGCATTGCGATAATCTGTTCCGGGACCATGGGCATGTAGATACAGACCCGGTCGCCTTTCTTCACGCCGAGTTTCTTGAGACCGTTGGCAAACCGCATAACCT
>CAZNLI010000011.1:5212-22476 GCA_964574125.1 uncultured Methanoregula sp. | reverse complement strand
CGGTCGCCTTTCTTCACGCCGAGTTTCTTGAGACCGTTGGCAAACCGCATAACCTCCCCGAGCAACCGCTGGTAGGTATAGACCCGTTCCTTGCTGTCCTCCCCCCGCCAGATCAACGCGGCCTTGTTCCGGCGATCTCCTGCAACATGGCGATCCAGGCAGTTGGCTGTTATGTTGAGACGTGCGTTGGAGAACCACCGGGCGTACGGGTAGTTCCAGGCAAGGACAGAATCCCATGGCCGGATCCAGTCAAGCTCGCGGGCTACATTGCTCCAGAAACCTTCGGGATCTGCAAGAAAATCAGCATATGCCTTCTGGTAATCCCCGATCCAGGAGTCCCGTTTATACGCGGGATCCGGAGTGTAGTATTTCCCTTCATCAACGAGCCTGACGTCGAAATCTTCGGTCATACCGCATACTCCCTTGATTTTACATTTTTAATCATGGCAAATATGTTATTTATACATTTGCAGCACCGGCCCGGACTGCACCAATTTATAAAGATCCGCGACGGGCCGGTCCGTTCATTTTACAATAATCCCCGGTACACGGTATACGAACCATTATCTCCAAGCGTTCGATATACTTCCTAAATGCCGGATAATTTCAAGGGATGCATGCTTGGTGCGGCAATTGGCGACGCACTTGGTATGCCGAACGAGAGCACATCACCAAACCTGCAGAAGATGCGGTACGGGTACCGCAAAGCATACAAGGGGCACCCGAACGCCGGGCTGAACCCGGGCCAGTTTACCGACGACACCCAGCTCATGATACTGGCCGGAACACTCCTTGCAGACGGCAGATTCAACGAGGAGAGGTATGCTTCAGCCATGAAGCAACTTTACGCCCGGGGGGGATTCCGCTTCCCCGACGGATCGATCTCCGCCGCCTGCGAGCATATGCTCCGTGACGATCCAACGGTTGCCGGTGTCAAATCGACAACGTCCGGCTGCCTCTCGATTGCAATCCCGTTTGCTCTCTCCTACCCGTCGCTTTCCGAAGGGATTGAACGGGCTGTCCGGGCATGCAATGTCACCCACACACATCCTGCCGCCCATGCCGCCATCTCGACACTCGTTGTCCTGATCTACTATGCCCTCAACAACAGCGGCGACGCGATCGCACAGGCTGAAAAAAAAGCGCTGGTCGAAGATGAAACCCTCGGCGGGAGAATACGCAATGCCCTGATGCTCTCGCGGGAAGGGATTGACACTGAAACCGCCATCCTGAAGATCGGGCACGATGTCTCGGTCTACCAGACCCTGCCGCTCGCAATCTTCCTGATCAGCAGGTACCAGGAATACCCCCCGGATCTCCTTACCGTTGCGGCGAATGTCGGCGGCAACACCGACACCATCGCCCTCATCTGCGGAGCATATATCGGTGCGAAGAAGGGGATGGAGGCGTTGCCTTCCGATCTCCTTGACGGCCTTGAGGACCGGCAGCGGATCGAACTTCTCGCGGGAAGACTCAATACAATGTACGAGCGCAGGCTGGAGCAGGTCTGACCGGGGGACCGGCAACCATGGATTCTCCCAGGTATCATTTTTTATATCCTGTTGAACCCGGCCGGAACCGCTGGCAATACCGGAATACCATTAAATTTTTTTACGAAGAATAGTGATGCATGAAGGTTGCGATCATCGGAGCATCGGGCTATGCCGGAGGAGAACTGATCCGGCTCCTCCACCATCACTCGGACGCTGAAGTGACCTGCGCGACATCCCGCAAGCTTGCAGGAACTCCTCTTACGAAAATTCACCCTCACCTGAAAGGGTTTACGGATCTTGCATTCTCCAACCCGGAGACTGAAGCAATAGATGCGGATGTTGCATTCCTCGCTGTCCCGCACACGGCAGCGATGATGTACGCGGGAAAACTGGTCTCGCGGGGCGTCAAGGTTATCGACCTGAGCGCAGATTACCGCCTTCCCAAAGCGGTGTACGAGCAGGTTTACGGGGTCACCCATACCGACTTTTTTGAAGTGCCGTATGGGATACCGGAGCTCCACCGGAAAGACATCCTGCGTGCCGCCTGCGTTGCAAATCCCGGCTGTTTCCCAACCGGTGCAACGCTTGCTGCCGCCCCGCTTGCAAAATATGCAAACACGGTGATCTTCGATTCCAAGACCGGGGTCTCCGGGGCGGGAGACAATCCTTCCGCGACCACCCATTATCCCAACGTAGGGGATAACGTAGGCCCGTACAAGTGGACTTCCCACCGCCATCTCGCGGAGATGAAACAGGAGCTCGCGTTCCTTGGATCGCAAGCGAAGTGCTACTTCACGCCCCACCTCGTCCCCGTCAACCGGGGCATCCTGACAACGGCCCATATCCTGCTCGACTCTCCCATGGAGACCAAAGAGGTCGAACAGATATATGAGAAGTTCTACAGGGACGAATATTTCGTCCGGCTCCAGAAACCGATGCTTGCTGCGGTCCGGGGGAGCAACTTCTGCGACATCGCCGTCGAATCCGAGGGACACCGGGTCGTCGTGGTGTCAGCAATCGACAACCTTGTGAAGGGAGCGAGCGGGCAGGCAATCCAGAACATGAATCTCATGTGCGGGTACCCGGAGACGGACGGGCTTGTCCATGCGGGCATGCTGCCGTAGGTGAATACCATGCAGGTACAGGAGATCATGACCAAAGATCCGATAACCTGTAGCATCAGTACGCCGCTTCGCGAAGCCGTGGGACTGTTACGGAAACACCATATCGGCGGGCTTCCGGTCATGGACGGGACCGAACTCGCCGGCATCATCACCGAATCGGATGTTCTCGCCCAGCTGGAAACCTCAAAGATCTCGGACGATCTCTGGCTGCCCTCTCCCCTCGAGATCATCGAGATTCCCATAAGGGAGTACATCAACTGGGAGAAGACCAAACAGGCGCTCTCCAATATCGGGGATACCCCGGTGAAGAAAGTGATGACCCGTCGCGTGATAACCGCAACGGAAGATATGGATATCGAGGCTGCGGCTTCCCTGATGTTAAAGGAAGGGATCGCGAGACTTCCGGTCCTCCGTGGAAAAAAACTTGTCGGGATCCTGACAAGGGCGGATATCGTGCAGGGCATCGGGAGATCGTATGACAATTCAGCAGGGAGTGCATGACGATGAAGTACCAGAGTATCTGCGGCATTGAGGGAGTTGCCGCAGCAGGCATCAAGGAGGGGAAATTCGGGCTTGCCCTTATCAGGGCAGACGGGACCGCCGCCGGCGTATTCACGACGAACCGGGTCTGTGCCGCACCGGTTGCGCTGATGCGGCAGCAGATAAAAAAAGGCCGGCTCGAAGCGGTCATTGTCAACAGCGGGTGCGCCAATGCCTACACCGGAAAACGGGGGTATGACGACGCCGTGTCAATGACGCAGGTTGCGGGGGAAGTACTCGGGACAGATCCTGCCCGGATCGGGGTTGCCAGTACCGGTGTTATCGGCCGTTACCTCGATCTCCCGCTGATATCCGGCCAGTGTAAAAAGATCGCTCCCCTGCTTGCACACAGCCCGGACGCGGAAGTTTCTGCAGCAAAGGCGATCATGACGACGGATACCTTCCCCAAGCACGCGCTCATCCGGACAGAGTCCTGTTCCGTTGCCGGGATCGCCAAGGGAAGCGGCATGATCGCCCCGAACATGGGCACCATGCTTGCATTCCTGTATACCGATGCCGAAGTGAGCCCGGCAAAACTGAAGGAGGCTCTTAAAATTGCGGCAGACCGCTCCTTCAACCGGGTTGTTGTTGACGGGGACACCAGCACGAACGACGTCGCCCTCTGCACTGCCACCGGGAAAGCGGGCAAAGTCCCGTATGCGGAGTTCTGTGCAGCGCTCGAAGCCTGCTGCCGGTCCCTTGCAATCCAGATTGCACGGGATGGCGAAGGGGCAACGAAGCTTCTTGAGGTGACCGTGAAAGGGGCGCCTGACGAGAAGCGCGCTGCAAAGGTAGCAAAGACCGTGATCGAATCGCCCCTTGTCAAGACCGCGGTGTACGGGGAGGATCCCAACTGGGGCCGGGTCGTCGCCGCAGCAGGGCGTGCAGGGGTGAAGTTTGACCCGGACGGGATCTCGCTCTGGATCGGGGACGGTTCAGCAGAATTCCCCCTGGTGACCAAAGGGGTGATCATCGCCGACCTGAAAACGGCGAAACAGGCCATGCACGGGAAGACGGTTGCATTCACCCTTGACCTTGCTGCCGGCGACGGGGAAGCGACGGCATGGGGATGCGATCTCACGGAGAAGTACGTGGAGATTAACGGGAAGTATACAACATGAAACGCGAAGACGTGCTGATGGAGGCGCTGCCGTACATTCAGCAGTTCCATGGAAAGACAATTGTGATCAAGCTGGGCGGGCATGCAATGGTCGACCCGGTCATCCTCGAAAATGCGATCCGGGATGCCGTGCTCCTCAACTACGTCGGCATAAACGTCGTGCTCGTCCATGGCGGGGGCCCGGAGATCACCGAGAAGATGAAACAGATGGGCAAGGAATCGGTCTTTGTCGCGGGACTCCGGGTGACCGATGCCGAGACGCTGGAGATCGCGCAGATGGTCCTTGTAGGAAAGATCAACAGCAACATCGTCTCTTTAGTCGCAAAGTCCGGGGCAAGGGGCGTCGGCCTCTCTGGTAATGACGGGAGCCTGATCATCGCCCGCAAGATGGACCCCCAGAAGGTCAGGGTGGGGGGTGTCGAGCAGGAGGTCGATCTCGGGCATGTCGGGGATATCGAGTGGATCGATCCCGCGATCCTCCACACGCTGCTCGAAAACCGGTACATCCCGGTGATCGCCCCGATAGCCATCGACCGGGCCGGGGGCAGCCTCAACATCAATGCCGACACTGCCGCCGGCGATATCGCGGTCGCACTAAAGGCCTACAAGCTGATCAACATGACCGATGTCGACGGCGTTATGGACGCGTCCCGTACAAACGTCTTTCGGAAGCTCTCCGTTGACCAGGCAAACAAGCTCTTAAAATCGGGCGCCATCGGGGAGGGCATGATCCCCAAGGTGACCTCGGTCATCAACGCGGTTGAGAACGGCGTCGCATTCGCCCATATCATCAACGGCAATATCGAGCACAACCTCGTGCTCGAGCTCTTCACCCGCGAGGGTGTCGGAACGATGATCACCCTGAAATAACATTTCGTGTTCTCATGGCGGCAGAATCATCAGTTTTTCCAGGAGCCGGCAAAGAGATCGCGGTCCCGGTTATCGTCATCGCATTCCTTCTCCTGCTGGTGCCTCCCGCTTTTGCAGCTGACGAAAGCAGCCGGGCGGGAGCATCGGTCAATACCTCAGCCTCCCATGATGTCCTCTTCTTCTACGGCGATGGATGTGTCCATTGCGAGAATGTCCGGCCGTTCATTGACGAACTCGCCATCCGGTATCCGGATATGAATTTCCAGTACCTGGAAGTGTACCATAACACCACGAACCTGGAACGGTTCCAGCAGATCGCCGCCTCCCACAATATTGCTTCACCCGGGGTACCGACGCTTGTTGTCGGCGATACGATTCTCATCGGCGAGACCAGGATCCAGAATGGTGCCGAACTGGAGATCAGCCTGTGCTCTTCCGATGTTCATGCCAACACGACACCCAACGGTACCGCAAACTGCACTGCACCGGGTCCGGATCTCACGCTCCCGCTCGTGATCGGCGGGGCACTGGCCGACAGCGTAAACCCCTGCGCCTTTGCAGTCCTTATCTTCCTCCTGCTCTCCATCATCACCCTCCAGAGCCGCCGCCGGGTCCTGATGGTCGGAGGGATCTATATTGCGGCAGTCTTTGTCTTTTACCTTCTATCGGGGATCGGGCTCTTTGCGCTCGTGCAGGGAAGCGGCTTTTCCTCGGTGCTCTATACCGGGGCGGCAGCCCTCGCCATAATTCTCGGGCTTGTCAACATCATCGACGTGATCCGCAAGAACGAGGGATTCATCCTCGCGATACCGGAATCGAAGAAAGGGGTGATAGAACGGTATGTCAATACAGCATCCCTCCCGGCTGCGTTCATCCTCGGGATCCTTGTCGGGATTTTTGAACTTCCCTGCACCGGGGGGATCTACCTTGCGATCCTGTCGATGATGAGCAGAACCATGACGTTCCAGGACGGTCTCCCGTACCTTGTCCTCTATAACCTGATCTTCATCCTGCCCCTGATCGTGATCCTGCTCATCGTCACGTTCGGGCTTTCACCGGAGCGGGTGAACAGCTGGCGCCTTGAAAACCGCCGCATGCTGCGCCTGATAATCGGTATTGTCATGATCGCGATCGGGGTTGTGATGCTGTCGGTAAAATTCTAGGATCTTTTTTTCAGGGCAGGTTCCCTTCACCCTGGCATTCCCGCTGCCGTTCCTCGCTCATCATAATCAGGATCTCAAAGATTTTCTGGACGGAGGCCGGATCAATCTTTGCTTCTACCGCCCGCTTGAAAATACCCCCCAGCACGGTCTTCGTCCTCTCACCGTCATGGATCGGGAGGCCGTTCTGGAACTTGACGCGGGCAATCTTTTTGGCAAGTTCCTGCCTGTGGGCGATCTGCCGGATAATCTCCCGGTCCACGCTGTCGATCTCTTTTCTCAGATCCTCGATCCTCATATGGATTTATTGAACTATCCGGGGGTATAAACCCGATCCATCCGGAGACTGCCCCCCGGATCTGAGAAAGAACTATTGTTCCAGGCATCCTTGTACTAGGAGAAGCGCTATGTTGGAACGGATATCGCGACGGGAGTGGGTTGACCTTCTGGTTGCATGGGTTGCCATCTCCCTTGCATTTGCCATCATCTTCCTCCGCGATGCCGGCAGGGTCGACCCGGTTCTCGCGTTGCTGTTTATCGGGATTGCTCTTGTTACGGTCGGGATAGGGTTTATCGCCCACGAGATGGCGCACAAGTTCACTGCGATACGGTACGGGTTCTGGGCGGAGTTCCGGAAAGACAACATCATGCTGCTCGTTGCTGTCGCCCTTGCGGCGCTTGTGGGGGTTGTCTTTGCAGCTCCCGGCGCAACCGTCATTTACGACAACCGGGCATTCGGCGGAGGGATCACCCGCGAACAGAACGGGCGGATCTCCGCAGCCGGGCCGGTGACAAACCTCCTCTTATGTATCCCGTTTGCCGGGCTGCTCGTATATAGCGGGTTCTCCTCAAACCTGACGGGGAATATCTCCTCCATGATCGGGATTATGGGATTACAGGTGAACGCCATGATCGCCGCATTCAATATGCTGCCGGTCAGTGTCCTCGACGGGAAAAAGGTGCTCGCATGGAACCCGGCGGTGTTTGCCGCACTCATCGTTGCAGCCTTCGGTGTCCTGCTGCTCTCGTTCTATCCGGGCGTGCTGTAACAGGACACGGTGCCGTCTGCGATACCTGCACCGGGAACCCGGCCATTTTGAATGGGGGACTTTACGGTCGTGATTACCCGAGGGGGGCTTTTCACTGACCTTCCGCCCCGCGTTCAGTAACAAGGAAATACAAACGGCAGATAACCGGTTATCATGACCCTTTCAGAAACGCAGAAAGCAGAAGTCAGAGCAACGATGCAGCAGTATGCTACGACATACCGGAACAAGGATATCCGGGGACTTCTGGCCGTGTTCTCTCCCGGTATCTGCGGGTTTGGCAGCGGGCCGGACGAGGTGATCCATAACCAGGATGAATTTATCCGGCAAATCCGGCGCGATACCAGCCAGGCAACGGTCAACGCGGTCGAATTTTCGGATACGCAGATCTCCGGGGAGGGCCGGGTCGCGTGGCTGATGACAAAGTCGGCAATCACATTCACTGTTCCGGGTGCAGGGAAGCAGACGATGCAGGGGCGGTCCACTATGGTGATGAGAGACACCGGCAGCCGCTGGGTCATCGAGCAGATCCACTTCTCCATGCCCTATGGCGGACAGAGTACAGGGCAGTCATTCCCCGGTGCATAATACGGCTGGCCGGGTGAAATTGGAAAAATGAAATAATTTATCCGATCTTTTTTGACAGAGATTTCGTCTCCCCGGCCTCTTAATCAGGGCGTTTTCAGCGTACCCAGAACACGGACCACCTTCTGCCCTTTTTCGTACGCCTCAGAGAGCGCCGTCGGGTGGTTTCGGATCCCGCCGTACTTGTCGAGATCGTTTGCGATGATATTATCGTAGTACTCAAACCCCGTCGTATTGAAGAGCGCGGTGATCACGGGAAATGCCCCGTCAAAGACATTCTCCCACCCGAGGCCGGCGGTCGAGATGAAGATTCCCTTGTGCCGTTTTATATGGTCGTCCGGAAAATACAGGGTCTTTAAGATGAACTTCCGGGCCCAGAGGTACTGCTGCCGGTCAATGAACCCTTTGAGCTCGGCGGTGATCCCCATCGTGTAGATCGGGGATGCCACCGCGATGCAGTCGGCGGCAAGGATCTTTTCGTACAGGACAATTACATCATCATGCACGACACATTCGCCGGTCTTGTGGCAGGCATTACAGCCCCGGCATGGCGTGTAGTTCAGGGTTTTTAAAACAACCTTGTCGATTACTGCGCCGGCTGCCTGCGCCCCTTCGAGGAACTTGTCAAGCAGCGTCTCGGTATTGCCATGCCGGTGGGGGCTTCCGGAGATCCCAAGAACGGTTGTTTCCATGCACAATCACGCTGCAAGCCGTTTTTTTATCTCGGCGATAACAGTATCCGCAAGTTTCTCCGCATCGGCTTTTGCCGTCGGGTGGTTGAGGATTGCCCCCTTCTCGTCTACGTGGTTGACCATGAGGTAGCTGATATCCCGGTTCTTCACCTCGATCACGTTGTAGAAGCATTTCACCGAGGGGATCGCTGCATCGAAGACATAGCTCCAGTCCTGACCCGCTGTCGAGAGGAAGACCCCCAGTCGTTTCCCCTTCCGCTCCGGCGGGACGACCGGAAGTTTCAGGACATATTTGCGGGAGGTGAAGACCTGCGCACGGTCGATCAAGGCTTTCGCCTGCGCGGCAATCCCCATGCAGAAGATAGGGGCTGCAAGGACGATTACATCCGCTTCGATGATCTTGTCGTGGATGGCATCCATCCCGTCCCGCTGGACACATCGGTTGAGCTTCTGGCAGGCATTGCAGCCTTTGCAGGGATTGACATCCGCATCTGTAAGGGCCACCTTCCCGATGACAACATCCGTTTCCTTTGCCATCGCGGCCAGCACCCAGTCGAGCAGGATCTCGGAATTCCCGCCCCTGCGGGGGCTCCCGGCAAAAGCGAGGACTTTGATCACCATAGTTCTGTTCTATGTAACTGCATATCAAAAAAGGTTGGATGCCGGTGCCACTGCCCGGTTCCCGCATTTCCCCGGCCTGATGCAGCCGTCACTTCATGATCTCATCGAGCTGCGCTTTGCCGTACACATAGGCCGGCATGCCGGAGAGGAGGAACGTCACCCGCAGGGCTTCGTCGACTTCTTCCTTTGTCACGCCGAGGTTTGCTGCACCCGCAAGCTGCGCCCGGACCGCATGCTGGTCCCGGAGGGCAGCTGCAATCGCGATGGCGATCAGCTTCTTGGTCTTCTTCGAGAGCCTGCCGTCGTCCCAGATGTGCTCCTCGAGCTTCATCACCATCTCGTACATCTCGGGATCCTTGTCGCAGAGCTCCTTGAAGAACCGGGGGACTTTCCCGATCTTCTTCTCGAGTCCCTTGATCCGCTTCTCATTCTTTTCTGCCATACTATTATTCCTCCAGCTGCATCGGTTCGCCGCAGCAGACCAGTTCCCCGCCGCCAGCTTCCCGGACCACCACAACGTTGCCGCAGATCTCGCACCTGAAGACCTGCCCTTCCCTGCTTACATTCACCATCTGTCAACCTCCTCTTTAAAGCCCGGGACAGACCTGAACCTTCGCCTGCACGTATGACAAACGAAAGGGCTGCCCCGGAGTTCAACCGGCGGTACAATGAAATGTGAAAATGAAGATTTTCAGACGTTGCTCTTGCCCCGCTTCGGCGGGTGCCTTGCATCCTCGGGTGTCTTTATGTCAGGGCGGATGTGCGTCATCGGGAAACACTGGTACTCTTCACATGCACAGGCCGGGCATTTTCGTAAGTCCTGCTCGCTTTTGTCAAGGGTATACTCCTTTCCGCAGTCGAGGCAGACGTATTTTCCGGGGCCAACTTTCTGACCTGCCGTATAGGTCTTCTGTTCGGTCAAGCCTTTCACCAAACCTCTCATTCTGCTCGTGAATATAAATGACTTATGTTTATACCAGTTGAAACCCGGGGCATATAGTCCGGGCGCTGCAATACCAGAAAACTCTAATAACACCCCTGCGGAACAGTTCCACCATGGGAAAGAAGGTCATCGGCATCCTCGGAAGCCCTCTTCCGGAAGGCAATACCGCCCGGCTGCTCGAACGGGCACTTAAGGGAGCACGGGATGCAGGGTGCGAAACCGAGACGATCCATGCAGCCTCGCTCAGTTTTGAATCCTGTATGGAGATGATGTTCTGCAGGGAGCATGATACCTGTATCATGGACGATGATATGCAGGCAATCTACGGGAAACTGAGGGAGATGGACGGGCTCATCGTCGCAACCCCCGTCATGACGATGGGAATCCCCGGGAAGCTCAAGTCGCTGTTCGACCGGTGCCAGGTCTTCTTCATGGCCAAATATATCCGGAAACAGCCACTTATATCAAAAGAGCGGCGGGCGAAACGCCAGGCACTCTTCATCTGCATCTCCGGCATGGATGTCCCGGGCGTTTTTGATGGCGCAAAAAAAACCCTGCTCGCATTTCTGGATATTATCGACTGCCCGCTGTCCGACGAGATGCTTGTGCCGGGCATGGATGCTCTGAAGGACGTTTCGAAGCACCCTGAGCTGCCCGATGCAGCATACCGGAAAGGGTTCGCGCTCGGAGAGCAGCTGAACGCGAAATGACTTTTTCCTCCCTCACAGCATCCCTTTCTCTTTCAGGCTTGTATACCCGGATTTTGCGACGATGATATGATCGAGGAGCTGGATCCCAAGCGTTGATCCGGCATCGCGGAGCTGGGCGGTGATCGCGATATCCTGCGGACTTGGTTCAAGCGAGCCCGAGGGGTGGTTGTGGACGCAGATCACCGATGCAGCCCGATCGGTGATAGCCTCGGCAAAAACCTCCCTCGGATGAACAAGGCTGTGGTTGAGGAGGCCGATGGTTACCGTGCGTTTCGCAAGAACCTCTCCCGCCCCGTTCAGCGTGATGCAGATGAAATGCTCCTGCCGCTGCCTCCGCAGGTCTTCAACCAGCGGGAGAATATCTCCCGGGGCGGAGATACGATGTGTACCATCTCTTTTATCATAGTACCGGCGCCCGATCTCGAAACAGGCCATGATCTGGGATGCCTTGGCAGGGCCAACCCCTGTGATCCCTTGGAGCTCTCCGTACGAGAGGGGGGCTGTCCCGGTACGGATCCGTTCGCGGATATCCCGGGCAATTGCCCTCACGTCACGACTTTTTGTGCCCCTGCCTATGATCACTTCAATAAGTTCGGTATCCGAAAGAGCCGGAGCACCCTTTTTTGAGAGTTTCTCGCGGGGACGATCCTCTGCGGGGACATCCTTCATTTTTTTCATACAACCGCCACGGGTCCGGTTTTTTTCCCTGCAACCATCATATCTCACGGTTGGTCTTGTACCCGCTCACAAAAACCTTTCCCGTGTACCGTGAAGGTAACATGCCGACTGCCGGCCCCCGCATCCCCCAATTCCAGCCGGTGCCCCCGGGCGATGCCTCTTAAAGAATCTTTAAGTAGTGACTTTTCTTACCATTCCACATGGCAACAACCGACAATGCAAAAGAGGCATATGCTGGCGAATCGCAGGCAAACCGGAAGTACCTGGCGTTCTCGGAGAAGGCTGCGGAGGAAGGATACAGGAACATCGCGACACTTTTTAAGGCTGCGGCCGAGGCTGAGGCGATCCATGCAAGAAAACTTCTAAAAGTCCTCAATACCGTCGAAACGACAAAGGACAACCTGCAGGCGGGCATTGCCGGAGAGACCCACGAGTTTACGGAGATGTATCCCGCATTTATCAGGGCTGCGGACGAGGAGAAGCGATCTGACGCCGTGCTCGCCTTTACCTATGCGATGAAGGCCGAGCAGGTGCATGCAAAACTCTACGAGAAGGCGCTCGCGTTACTCAAATCGGGCAGCGACATGGGACGGGAGAAGATCTTCCTCTGCCCCGTCTGCGGGAACATCGAGATCGGCAAAGCACCGGAACGGTGCCCCATCTGCAGTGTCTTTGGAAAACAGTTCCGCGAGATTACCCTTTAAACTTTAAACGCTTTTTTTACGAGAACCATTCCTGAAAAAGGGACATTTTATCGCCGGGTGGGATCAGCCGGTCCTGTTCTTATTTCTCCGGTGGAGCCAGAAGACGACCAGTGCAAGGGCAACCAGGGTGGCCCACGAGGCGGTATAGATGACGATGATGGGATTGAGAATTATGGGGGGTGCAGCGGTCACGACCGGCTGGACCGGCGGTTCGGAGACGCGGAGGGTGACGTAGGCTGAGGACGGGAAGCGGTACGTGCCGTCGAAGTACCGGATCAGGACCTTTGCATCTCCCGACGAGATGACGGCTTTTACAGGGCTGTTCCTGACATTGGGAAAGGCAATCGAGCGGGTAACGCGCTCGCCCCGGTCCTCAATTTCGTAATACCATGAATCAGGGTAGGCCGGATCATAAGCATCATCGATGCCCGCATAGAGTGTGGAACCCGGCGGTATCTTCACCGTGAAAACGGCAGTCTGGTTCTCGTCCGGTACGATAATTCTTCGGGTGGCTGATTCCCCGTAGTTGAGTGGCAGCGCCAGTGAGAGGCTGCTGCATTCCGCGGGCAGTGTCCTGTCGGAGACGGTAAACGCCGGTACTTCCGGCACTTTCGGTTCTTCCGCACAGGCATACCGGTCGTCCATGACCTGCCCGTACGTCAGCGCGAAGTCGTAGATCCGGACCTCGTCGAGCCCACCCTTAAAGTACCCGTTGCACTGCGGATCGGGCCCCGTACCGGTGCCCGCATCAACGCCCAGCATTACGTCGTTAGGGTAAGTATAGCTGACGGGGCCTCCCGATGCATTTGCCACGTTCCGAAGGACGCCATCGAGATATATTTTGCTGGTTGCCCCGTCATACGTCCCGGCAACGTGGTGCCACCGGTGGAGCGTGATGCTCTCATGCTGTACCGGGACAGATATGTCCCCTTCCCGCGTACTCACGGTCCACCAGAGATCCTTCCCGTCATCAAATGCCAGCCGGTACCCTCCCTCGTTATAGGTCGAGATCAAAACCTGCCGGTCAAACGAGTCGACAGCGAACCAGAGGTCAACGGTGATCGCCTTCTCCGGGTGATTGATCGACCTGTACGGGATTGCAACATAGGAGCTGGCTCCATTGAAGAAGAGCGCCTCGTTGCAGGCACCTTCACGGATGCGGGTTGCATTAAAGATCTGCCCGGAATTCCCGTTTCCGGAGAAGTCTATCGCATACTGGCCGGTTGCCTCGTTCATATTGAGGAAAAGGATGGGTTCTGCGGAGGTATCGACGGCTCCGGGAGCGGCATGGACGCCGGCAGTCAGGAGAATGAGGAACACGCAAAGTGCCATGCACCCGGCACTCCGTTGGAGAACAGAGGCTGTCACCGTCACTTCACGTATCCAGTATAGGGTACGGGTTCAAAAATATATTGCGTTGGCAGCTCAGCTACGTTTTTTACAATTGAGGGCACTATGTCGGTTGATGCACACGGTTACCGTCTACTCCACGAAGAACTGCCCGTACTGCCGGATGGCAAAGGCTTTCCTAGACCGGCAGGGTGTCCGGTACACAAGCATCGATGTCGGGGAGAATGCGGATGAGGCCAAAAAGATGATCGCGATCTCCGGCCAGCGCGGGGTGCCGGTCATCACCGTCGACGATGAGGTGATTGTCGGATTCGATTCCCGGCGTCTCAACGAGCTCTTCGGAAACCCGGCGGAGGGTACTTCCTGCGATGTCCTGATTGCCGGGGCTGGTCCTGCCGGGCTTACCGCTGCGGTCTACTGCGCACGCAAGCTGTTAAAGACGGTCGTCGTTTCCGAGAATATCGGAGGGCAGGCGCTCGAGTCGTGGGCCATCGAGAACTACATGGGCTTCCGGATGGTAACCGGCGAGGATCTCATGAAAACATTCGAGGAGCAGGCACGATCGCAGGATATCCGGCTGGAGATTGACCGGGTATCATCGATCGTGCAGCTGGAGAACGGGTTCTTTGTCACGACGGCGGCAGGGCTCAGTTTCCATGCGGTTTGCGTCATCCTCGCGCTCGGGAAACACCCGAGAAAACTCGATGTCCTCGGGGAAGACCGGTTCATCGGGCGTGGGATCTCGATCTGCTCGACCTGCGATGGCCCGCTCTTCAAAGGAAAACGGGTGGCTGTTGTCGGCGGCGGCAATTCCGCCCTGCAGACCGCCATCGAGATGAGCGGGATTGCGAAATCGGTGAACCTGATTGTGCGGAGCACAATCCGTGCGGACGAGACGTACCGGAATACCCTTTTGCAAAAACCGAACGTCACGGTACACGAGCATACCCGGGTTACCGGCCTCACCGGCGACCGGTTCCTCACCGGTATTACTATCACCGACGAAGAAGGCCGGGAGCAGGCGATTGACCTTGACGGCGTCTTTGTCGAGATAGGGTGGTTGCCTAATACCGAATTCGTCGGGAATTTCCTTACGCTCAACAACCTGAAGGAGATCGTCATCGATCCGGACTGCCATACCAGCAGGCCCGGCATCTTCGCCGCCGGGGATGTGACCTCGGTCAAGGGCAAGCAGATCATCATCGCTTCCGGGCAGGGTGCACAGGCAGCCCTTGAAGCATATGAATACGTAATGAGGAAAAAAGCCGGTGCTGGCGGATCGAAGGAGTGACGGGGGATCAGGCTCCGGGATTGTATCACCTGCCGGTGACATCCATGCAACCCCGGCAGCGGTTGCCCTCTTGTGGAGTCTGGTTCTCCGTGGCTGATTTTCTGAACGCAACCCGGTTATGAAAAACAATTTTGAAAAAAAACGGGGGTTACCTGCCGCCCTGCTTCCTCCGGTCTTTCTCCCGGTACCCTTCCAGCAGGACGGTTGCGATGTTCTTTACCGGTTTGCCGGTATGCTCCGATATATGGAACTCGCAGAACGGGCAGGACGTGATGACAATATCTGCACCGGTCTTTGCGATCTCCTCGCCCCGCCGCTTACCGAGCGCTGCCGCTTCCTCGGGATTCCCGGAACGGACCCCGCCGCCGGACCCGCAGCAGATTGAAGGCATCTCCACGAGGTCAACGACCTGCCGGATGAGCCCGCGGGGCTCATCCCGGATGCCCTGCCCCCGCAGCAGGTGGCAGGGATCATGGTACGTTGCCCGGATCGGCAGGCGTGCCGGGGGTTCGATGCCGCATTCGGTCAGGAGCTCGTTGATGTCGATGACCCGGAACGGCGTCGTGTAATCGTTCTTGAGCGTGGTGCCACAACCGGCGCACATGGTCAGGACGGTATCGATCCCCCGTGACGTAAAGGCTTCGATATTGCGCTTTTTCAGTGTCCCGACATAATCCGGCTGCCCCGTCCGGATGAGGGGAGAACCGCAGCAGACCTGCTCTTTTGGGATGACGACCCGGATGCCATTGCGCCGGAGAACCTCGACAGCGTCAAACGCCGACTGCTGCTGCCGGAGATTATACATGCAGCCGACAAAGAACCCGACCGTTGCCTTGACCGGCCCGTACGGTTCGATGACATCGCCGACCTTCTCAAGGAACGATTCAGAGGTCCGGGGAATGCTCCTCCCGGTCTTCTCGACGAGCGCAGCAACCTCCTGATGACGCGGCAGGGTCCGCCCCTGTTTGTTGGCAAGCGCCCGGAGCTTCTCGATGGCTTTCCCGGGGATCTCGATCTTCTTCGGGCAGACCTTCCAGCAGGCCTGGCACGTCGTGCAGGTGAAGAGCCCCTTCTCGATCGCCTGGGGAACCCGGTTTACGGAGTCCCTCGGGTCGAGGGCGAGCCGCATCTCCTCCCGCATTGCTGTCGGACCGGAGAACGATGTGACGTCAACCGCAGGGCAGATCGAGACGCATGCAAGGCACTCGATGCAGCTGCGCAGCGGCTTGATCGCATCGATCTGCTGCTTTGTCGGCATGACGCAGACATCGCCGGGCTGGAGCGGGGGGAGGTTTTTGAGCGCCGGCAGGAGATCGACCACCAGATCCTTTTTTACCGGCAGCTTCAGGGGCTCGATCACGGTCCCCGTACGGGCTTCCTCCATGCAGGCCAGAACCGGCTCGCCGTTGACGAGCACGGCGCAGCTTCCGCACTGGCCGGAGCCGCAGCAGTACCGGTACGAGAGCGTGGGATCGATCCCGTCATGGATAGCATGGAGGACGTGGAGCACGCGGGCGCCTTCGTTCACACGGACGATATAGGTCTCCAGCCTCGGGGTTTTATCGCACGCGGGATCAAACCGCGAAACCCTGACGGTAACCTCCTTCATGCCGCACCACCTCTCTTCTCAATACCTTCCCCTGCAAGGGAGAGGAACGTGTGCGAGAACGGCGAGTGCTCCGCGTCCCACGCCTGGGTGATGTCGGTTCTTGTGTGGGCGCCGCGGGACTCGGGACGGAGCAGGGCTGCCCGGCAGACCAGCGAGGCGGTCAGGATCATGTTCTGGACGGTGCAGCATTCGGGAAGGTTCCGTGAGGATCTTGCTGAAAGGGGAATCGTCGCGAGCCGGTTGACCGTGTCAAGCGTTGCCTTCAGTTCACCGGCGGTCCGGAATATGCCCGCCCCTTTCCACATCGCCTGCCGGAGCTCGTCTGCCACGCGGGCAGGGTTCGCATTGCCTTTAAAAAAGGCCGAGAGCCGGTCTTTTTCGCGCCGGACCTGGTCCGGGTCGATCTTTTTGATGCGCTTCTCCGATTTTCCGGCGAACTCCCCGGCCCGTTTCCCGTAGACCTGGGTGTCGGCAAGTGCGTTGCCGCCAAGCCGGTTTGCCCCGTGGACTCCCCCCGCAGATTCCCCGCAGGCAAAGAGACCCGGGAGCGTGGTCTGACACTCCGTCGTTATCTTAAGCCCCCCCATCATGTGGTGGGCAGTTGGCGCAACTTCCATGGGCTCCTTTCGGATATCCACGCCAAACTTGAGGAACTGTTCGAGCATCACCGGGAGTTTCTCCTCGATCTGCTGACGGGGCAGGTGGGTGACGTCGAGATAGACCCCGCC
>CAZNLI010000011.1:0-5112 GCA_964574125.1 uncultured Methanoregula sp. | reverse complement strand
GTTTCTCCTCGATCTGCTGACGGGGCAGGTGGGTGACGTCGAGATAGACCCCGCCATGGACAGTGCCCCTCCCCTGCAGGATCTCCGTTGCGATTGCCCGCGAGACGACATCCCGGGTGGAGAGCTCCATTCTTTCGGGGTCATACTTCTTCATGAACCGTTCGTGCAGCGCGTTTACGAGGACTCCGCCCTCGCCCCTTACGGCCTCGGTAACGAGCCTGCCGCGCGCATCGTACGGGTATACTGCACCGGTCGGGTGGAACTGGACCATCTCCATATCGATCAGCTCCGCCCCCGCCCGGTACCCGATGGCAAACCCGTCGCCGGTCCCGCTCGATGAATTCGTGGAGATGTCATAGATCCTCGTTCCCCCGCCAGTCGAAAGGACCACAGCATCGGCAGTAACCGCCAGCAGATCCCCGCATTCATCGATCGCAAGGGCGCCGATGACCCGGTTGCCTTCCCTGAGCAGGTCAAGTGCAGTAACTTCGCTCAGGACCCTTACATCGGAAAGCCCAAGCCGGTCGATCAGTGTCGCCATCATCTCGTGACCGGTCCGATCGCCGGCATAACAGGTCCGGGGGAACCGCTGCCCGCCAAACGGGCGCTGGCAGACCTGGCTGTCCTCGGTGACATCGAAGACCGCACCCCAACGGATAAGGTCGGCGATCCGAGCCGGGGACTCTGCAACAAGGGTGCGGACAAGCCCGGGATCATTGAGGTACGCTCCGCCTTTCATGGTGTCCGAAAAATGCCCTTCGCAGGAGTCCTGCTTTTTCAGGACCGCGTTGTACCCCCCTTCTGCCATCGGGGTGCACCCGCCTTTTCCGGGGACCGTCTTTGTGATGAGCACCACGTCCCCGTACCCGGAAGCCTCGATCGCCGCCCGTACCCCGGCCCCGCCGCTCCCGATCACCAGCACGTGGCAGTCTATGACGTCATCTGCACGCATCTTATTATCTGGTGGATCGTATAGTATGATAAAATCGAGGCTGACAGCCCTCGACAGCAGGATACAATCTATGAGACTCCTGATGAAATTCGGAGGCACCTCCGTTGCGGATGCGGCGTGTATCGGTCGCGTTGTTGACATCATCGAACAGCACCACAAGAACGGCGAGGAACTGGCCGTTGTCGTCTCTGCGCAGAGAGGAGTCACCGACCAGCTCATCGAGACCTCCACAAACCTCGCGACGAGCAGGGATGCCTCTCCCATCGAGCCCCTGATTGCGTCCCTGCGGACCCGGCACATGACCACGCTGCAGGGTGCAGCGCCGGGATTTGTAGCGGAGATCGGGCCGATCATCGAGGAGCGCCTATCAGACCTGCGCAATATCTTAAACGCGGTTTACAATCTCCGGGAGCTCACGCCCCGGTCAAAGGATTATATCATCTCCTACGGGGAGCGCCTGCTTGCCCCGATAGTCGGGGCGGCTCTCGAACAACGGGGCATTCCCTCCGTCGTGCTCGACGGGTGCGAGGCCGGTATCGTGACGACCCCGCAGCACGGTGAATCCACCGCACTTCCGGAATGCGACGAACGGATCCGGCGCAGGATCCGCCCCCTGCTGAAGAAATCGGTGCCGGTCATCATGGGGTTCATGGGTTGTTCCCAGGAAGGCATCATCACGACGCTGGGGCGGAGCGGTTCGGACTACTCCGCATCGATTATCGGGGCAGGGATCGATACAGGCGAGATCTGGATCTGGACCGATGTCGACGGCATCATGACCTGTGACCCCCGGGTGATCAAGGATGCCCGGGTGATCCCGGAGCTCTCGTATCTCGAAGTGATGGAGCTCTCGTTCTTCGGAGCCAAGGTGATGCACCCGCGCTCGATCGAGCCGGCAATGAGAAAGAACATCCTTGTCCGGGTCAAGAACACCTTTAACCCGGCCGGGCCCGGAACGACAATCGTCAGGACCGAGAAACGCGATCACCGGGTCGTCAAGGCGCTCACGTTTATCGAGAAGGTAGCCTCCCTCAACATCAACGGTGCCCAGATGATTGGTCGCCCCGGCGTTGCTAGGGAGATCTTTACTGCCCTTGCCGAAAAGGAGGTCAACATCATGATGATCTCGCAGGGTTCATCCGAGGCGAACATCTCCCTCATTGTTGACGAAGCGCAGATCGATATCGCGGTGCAGGCGCTCGCCCCGCTCGTTGAAAAGGGCATCGTACGCGAAGTGATGCAGAACCGGGACGTGAGCGCTGTCGCCGTCGTAGGTTCCGGCATGGTAGGGGCCCCGGGAACCGGCGGCAGGATCTTCACGGCGCTCGGGAAAGCCGGCGTCAACGTGATGATGATCTCGCAGGGATCCTGCGAGGCGAACATCTCGTTTGTTGTGCGGCAGGAAGACGGGGCAAGGGCAGTCCGGATCCTGCACGACGAGTTCCGGCTCTCGGAGGCTTCGGATGAGTAGCCGCTCCTACGCAGATGCAGGAGTGGACATCGATCTTGAGGCAACCGCTATCAGGGCTCTTATTAAGAACCTGACCTTCCGCAGGAGCGCCACTCCCCGCATGACCGGGGAGGTCGGCCATTTTGCAGGACTCATCGAATTTGGCGACCATGTCCTCGCCCTGACAACCGACGGTGTCGGTACCAAGATGCTCGTTGCAGACATCATGGAGGACTGGTCGACGGTAGGGATCGACTGCATGGCGATGAACGTCAACGACCTGTACGTGATGAACCTTGAGCCGGTCGCCTTCGTGGATTACATTGCAACGAACAGCCTCTCCGTTGAGAAGATGGCCCAGATAGGAAAAGGCCTCAACGAGGGTGCAAGGCAGGCAAACATCGATATCGTTGGCGGGGAAACGGCGACCTTAAAGGGGCTTGTCAACGGGCTCGACCTTGCCGGCACCTGCCTCGGGCTCCAGAAGAAGGACCGGGTCGTGACCGGCGAGAAGATCGTGCCCGGGGACGTTATCGTCGGGGTCCCGTCAACGGGCATCCACAGCAACGGGCTCACGCTCGCCCGCCGGGTCGTCGAGGAACACGCAGATTACCACACGAAACTGGAAACCGGCAGAACCCTTGGCGAGGAACTGCTCACCCCGACACGGATCTACGCGGAGAGCCTCTCTGTCTGTGCCGGCACCCCCGTACACGGCATGTGCCATATCACCGGCGGCGGCCTGCTCAACTTCAGACGCCTGAGCAGGTACGGCTTTAAGATCACCGATCCCATCACGCCGCCGGCAATCTTCCGGTGGATCCAGAAGACCGGCAGGATCGACGATAACGAGATGTACAGGACCTTCAACATGGGCATGGGGTATGCGTACATCGTCCCCAAGGCATCCGTTCCCGCAGTCCTTGCAAAAGCAAAGGGCGCTAAGGTCGTCGGGACCATTGTCAGGGAACCCGGCGCGTTCTTGAAAAACGAAGAAGTGACCTGATACTATCAAAAGACCAGATTGTATCAAAAGCCCGCTCTTTTTTCAGGCTTCAGGATCGACGGCAAGATCCGATTTTTCCGCCTTATCGGAGACAATCACGCTGTTTCCCGATGGATCGTCGAGGATCAGGGTAAATGCAAGGTTTCCATCCCGCGCCTGCCCGATACGCTTCAGGAGGGTGCGGGCATTCTCTTTCTGGGAGGGATCGCCTTCGCGCTCTGCGCCGATAACGACCTGCTCGATCCGATCGAGCACACCCTCGACATTGGAGACAAAACCCGTGCAGGCGGGGCCGGGATCGATCTCGACGCCAAGCTCGGGGATTGCAAGCGATGCGGTCATGCTGCGCACGATCCGGGCGGCAAGATCCTCAGGGGAGCTTACGGCAAGCGTGTACCGTGCCGGTTTTGCAGACTTAAGAACCTGGGTATCGACGTAACGGTACCCGCAGTGGGGGCAGTTTGCGCTGATGATTAAAATATCGGAGAAATAGGGGATATTTTCGGTCTGGTACCGGAATTCTATCTCCTCAGAACATGTCGGGCAGGGACCCGGGACGGTCTTTAGCACGTCGGTTCAGGCTCCGCCGATCTTGTCGCGTGAGATCTTGACGGACATCGGGGTCAGGACAACGTAGCGCTGGTCGCCAAGTCCGATGATGTCGCCGTTGACATCCTTTGCAACTTCTTTCAGGTCTTTCAAGACCCGCTCGTACGTGACTTTGTCCATCTTGAGCCGGGAGATGTCCACGATCACGATATTGCCGGAATAGACCTCGTCCTTGACACGGGGGGTGTCTTTCAGGTCGGTGATTGTCGCGATCTTCACAAGGAGCGCGGGGGAACCGGCCTGTTCCTCATAGGAAGTCAGGTCGAGGTCCATGTAATCCTCGTCAGATGTGCCGGCACTCTTCCCAAGGAGGGTATCAATGATTTTAACCATAACAAAACTGTATAAAGAATTTTATTTAATAGTATCTGTCCGTTCCTGACGAAAACGATAACTTTTGGCGCACCCGTGCGTTATATTGCCGGATTTCAGAACTCAAGGTTCCAGATCTCGTCCCCGACAAAGTGGACTTTTTTGCACATCTTGCCGGAAGCACTTTCCAGGATCTGAGGCGCATCGAAGAGGGCGAGCGCGATCGCAAGTGGTTTTCCGTGCCGGTCATCCACGACCTGCACCGGGGCCTGTGCCCTGACATCGGGGGTAACCTTCGTGATCCCCGGGCGCATGACATCGGCGCCGTTGACAACGAACGGGATCGCCCCGGCATCGACAGAAACCCTCCGCTGCGGGAACGGGCGTTCGATTGCCCCCTTCAGGGTGGGGAAGATCCAGCCGCCGTACTCCATGATCAGTGGTTTCTTATTGACCAGGTAAAAACAGAGATCGTCGCTGCTCGTCTCAAGGATCTCGATCGATTCTGCGGCAAACAGATCGGCCCCCTCGCCGATCTGATCCTTAAGCCGGGTAAAAATCTCCGCTGCCTGGCCTTTCCGGATGGTGTGGCGCTTTTTTACCGTGAATTTTTTCATCGTCTGTCATACCAATCACGTTCCGTCAAGAAATAGTTTGCCGCGTTCAGGGTAATCCCCTGACCCCCCTCCTCTCAGGAAAAGCCTGCTGCAACGGAAAATCCGCCCATATCCACGGTATGTTTATGTATCCTGCCTGCTCACTAATAGTACTCCAGAGCGATGG
>CAZNLI010000010.1:0-40112 GCA_964574125.1 uncultured Methanoregula sp. | reverse complement strand
TCAGAGACCTTCGAGCGGCGCACTGGGCGGGGACTATCGTAATTTTATAATTTATGGAGGTAATTGGGGATTTCTACAGAGCAGAAAAAAAAGTATCCCGGAACGGACCTGCATGGTACCGCACTACCCATCCCGTATCCTTATGTTGTCTGGTTCCCGAGGAGTCTGCCGTGGGTGTCGATCTCCCCCCGCCAGATCCGTGTCGACGAGATCCATCGTCCGTCTTCAGCAAGGACACAGGTGATCTGGTGGATATCGACCTTCTTCTTCTTCTTCTCCCGGCGCATGCGGTTGATCTCGATGGCTGTTGGCATGGTCTCTTCCGAGACGACGATGGCGTCAAAGTCCGCATCCAGCGCAGAACCATACCGGTCCGAGAGAGGCTCGATCTTCCAAGAAGCCGGAAAATTCCCCTGTTTGATAAAATCAACAAGTTCCCGTTCCCGGATGGCGAACGGGCGGATCGGGTGCGATTTGGCGCTTGCAAAGGTATCCGTGGTAAGGCCGATCACCACTTCCCCGCCACGGCCGGCGAGATCGAACGTGCGGGCAAGAAGCCGTTTATGGCCGTCGTGAAGGGGATCGAACGTTCCTCCTACCATAACCTTCATGCTGTTGGTACCTTAATTTCCTATGGTATTATGCATATGGATGGCAGGGTTGTCGGGTGCCCGTTGTTTGTCGCACCCAACGCCACGGTTATCGGGGACGTGACGCTCACGGCCAAGGTGAGCATCTGGTTCGGTGCGGTCGTGCGGGCCGACAAGGACCGGATCGTGATCGGCGAAGGGTCAAATATCCAGGACAACTGTGTCGTCCATACGAGTGCAGGGCACCCGGCAATCATCGGGAGCCACGTCTCTGTCGGCCACGGGGCTATCCTTCACGGGTGTACGCTCTCCGACCGGGTTCTCGTCGGCATGGGAGCGATCGTCCTCAACGGGGCCGTTGTCGGCGAAGACTCGGTGATCGGCGCCGGGGCCGTTGTCACGGAGGGGATGGTCGTTCCCCCGGGATCCGTCGTCGTGGGGGTTCCGGGCAAGGTCATCAAACCGGCGTCCGAGGCGCAGAAACAGCATATTGTCCGGAACGCTGCCGCCTACGTCGAACTTGCAGCGGAGTACGCCGATGGGTGACGTGGTCATTATCGGCGCAGGGATCGCCGGCATCCAGGCAGCGCTCGATCTTGCAAACCATGGCATTGTCGTCCACCTCATCGAGCGGGAGCCATCCATCGGCGGGCATATGGCCATGCTCGACAAGACGTTTCCTACAAACGACTGCTCGATGTGTATCCTCTCGCCAAAGATGGTCGAGGTTTCACGGCACCAGAATATTAAAATCTATACCTGCTCCGAGGTGGTTTCTGTTGAGGGAGAGGTTGGTAACTTTACGGTTACCGTTCAGAAACGTCCCCGGTATATTGACGAATCGCTCTGCAACGGGTGCGGGGACTGCATCGAAGTCTGCCCAGTCGAGGTATACAACCGGTTCGATGCCGGTGTCGGCGTCCGCAAGGCCATCTATAAACCGCAGCCGCAGGCAGTGCCGGACATCGTTGTCAAGGACCCGGATCACTGCATCGAATGCGGGCTCTGCTATGATGCCTGCGGACCTGGCGCAATCCGTAAAGAAGATACGGCCACAACCTTCTCCTTACCGGCGGCAAGCGTGATCATTGCAACCGGGTATTCCGTCTTTGATCCCTGCACGAAAGCCCAGCTCGGGCACCTTACCATACCCGATGTCATAACCAGCCTTGAACTCGAGCGGATGATCAACGCGAGCGGGCCGACCGGGGGAACGATCCGGCGGATCAGTACTGGTGAAATCCCGAAAAGCGTCGTATTCATCCAGTGCGTGGGTTCCCGGGACATGTCGATCCGGCGCCCATACTGCTCGTGCGTCTGCTGCATGCAGGCGATAAAAAATGCCATCCTGATCAAGGAAAAACATCCGGAGACCGGGATCACCATCTGCTACATTGACATCAGGGCGTTTGGCAAGGGATATGAGGAGTACCTTGAGCGGGCAAAAGCGATGGGGATCCGGTTCCTTCACGGGATGCCATCGGGGGTGCTCAGCGACGGGCAGGGCATGTCCATGCAGGTGGAGAATACCGAGACTGCCGAAGTGACCGTCCTGCACCCCGATCTCGTCGTCCTGTCCGTTGGCATGAGCCCGGCAGAGGGAATTGCGGAAATTACCAGCCGGCTCGGGATTACGACCGAGGAGTCCGGGTTTATCAGAACGGTCCATGACGCCGTGGACACGGTTGCAACGATCCGGCCGGGGATCTATGTTGCCGGGACTGCCGGTGCACCGCGGGATATCCCGGATACAGTCGCCCAGGGCGGATCGGCAGCGATGCGGGCATTCCTGGATGCAATCAGGGTCAGATCGTCGTGACGCTTCCTGCCACACTATCGTGGGACGCGGAGTCCGAAGGCCTGCATTTCATCGACCAGACGAAACTTCCGGGCCGGCTCGTTATGGTCTCCTGCTCAACGGTATCCCGGCTTGCCACCGCGATACGGCGGCTTGAGATCCGGGGAGCACCGGCTCTCGGGGTTGCCGGGTCGTTTGGTATAGCCCTTGCCGCACACCGGTGCAGAAAGACCCGGCGCGAAGGGTTTCTCCGGGAAGTTGAAGATGCAGGGAAAATTCTTGCACAGACCCGGCCGACGGCAGTGAATCTCTCGTGGGGCATTGAACGCACGCTTGATGCGGTCCGGCGGGGAGGATCGGTTGCGGAGATGCGGGATGCCGCCCTTTCCGAGGCGCTTACGATCGCCTGCGAAGACGAGGCCTGCTGCCATGCAATCGGCGGGTATGGTGCAGCCCTGCTTCCCGATGAAGGCACCGTGCTCACGCACTGCAATGCCGGGGCGCTTGCATGCAGCGCATGGGGCACCGCACTCGGCGTGATACGGTCGGCGGTCCGGGAGGGAAAGAAGATCCGGGTCATCGCGAGCGAGACCCGGCCGCTCCTGCAGGGTGCGCGGCTGACTGCATGGGAGCTTACGGAGGACGGGATCGACGTAACCGTCATCACCGACTCGATGGCAGCCGGCCTGATGCGGGAAGGGAAGATCGACTGCGTTATTGTCGGCGCAGACCGGATCACCCATGACGCGGTCTTCAACAAGATCGGGACCTACATGCATGCAGTCTGCGCCCGGCACCATCACCTGCCTTTCTATGTGGCCGCTCCCCTCTCCACCTTCGATCCGGTACATTCCGCGAGCGAGGTTGTCATTGAGGAGCGGGGGCGTTCCGAAGTGGCCGCCTGCGGGAGAATCACAACAGTCCCCAAAAAGGCGGCAGTCTACAACCCGGCATTCGATCTGACGCCCGTTGATCTCGTCTCCGCAATCGTCACCGAAAAGGGCGTGCTTCAACCCCCCTATAATCTGAAAGCCTTTATCCGCTCCCGGAAGACGAGTACATAACATCTCGTTGCTGGTTTACAATGGCAATCGAACTTACTCCCATCATAATCATCATTGGCGAGCTGACGATCCTCTTTATCCTTGGGAACCTCCTGCTCGCGGTAGTGCTGGTGGCCATCTCGCTCTACTCGATCCGGAAAGGCAGGCTCTATTTCCCCGGGCTTCTGCGTGCCGGGCTTGTCTTTGTCGAAGGGACCATGAAATCGATCTTCCGGCTGCTCGGTCTCGAGGACCGGGAGATCATATCGTTCTTTATCAAGCTCCATAACACGATGAACAAGAACGCCTTTGAAAAAGTGCCCCCGGCGGGGCGTGCCGTCTTTCTCCCCCAGTGCCTGCGATCCTCCCGGTGCCCTGCCCACCTCACACCGGAAGGGCTCATGTGCCGGAATTGCGGGCAATGCCCGATCGGCAAATCGCACCTTGTACTGGAGCGCCTGGGTTACCGGGTCTTCGTGGTTCCCGGCTCTTCTTTCATCAAGAGGATGGTGAAGAAATACCGGCCGGGTGCGATCATCGGCGTCGGGTGCTTAACCGAAGTCAAGGAAGGGATCGACATGGCGGACAAGATGGGGCTCGCCGTCATGGGCGTCGTGACAGAAAAGGAAGGTTGCGTCGAGACCCTTGTAAACTGGGCAGATGTCTACGAGATGGCGTTACTGGGTATCGATCCCTCGTCAATCCCCGAGGATCTTCACGGTCTTTCCGATTAATTTCCCGCTCTTGATCTTCCCGTGGATGATGAGGGCATCCCCTGCCGTGACATCCCTGGTACGGACGCCCGTCCGGAGCGTCACGTTTCCCCCGGCACGGACCTCCTGTACCATCGAATTGTCAAGGATCGTGACATTGCTGTCTGCGATCACCGGCCCTTTGATCCGGGAGTTGCTCCCGATGATTGCGCTCCCGCAGGTGATACCGAGTGCAACCGTCGACCGGGGGCCGAGTTCGAGCCGGCCGGTAACGTCGAGCCGTCCCCAGAAATGCGTGCGGGGGGGGACGATGAAGTTACCTTCAATCTTCACGTTGCCGTCGAAATACGTGCCGCTTTTGGCATAGTACGTATCCCCCTGCCGGATCACCGCTGCCATGGTTTATCAAGGGTAATCTCTCAGGGCACCGGACGATAAACCTGTTGTTGCCCTGTAACGCTGACCTGTAACCGTGGAAGAACCGGGTTCAGAGGAAGTACGCTGCCAGGGAAAATACCAGGAGGGAAGTAAAAAAGCCTGCCTTCAGGATGGTGGTCGATCCGGTTTCCCGTATACATGCCGGGGTTGTGCAGGGAAGTGCGCGGATTGCAGCAGCAAGGATGATGCAGTCGACAACCGCGATACCGGCAAGGTACCACACCCCCCATCGCTGCACCGGGATCAGGCTTGCACCGATGGCAAGGATCGAGCAGAGGAACGCAAGCCGGCCGGTATTCCGGATGCCGATCTGCATCGGGAGCGTCCGGGCGCCCCCGGCGGCATCCCCTTCAACATCCTCGGCGTCCTTGAGGAGTTCCCTTGCAAGGGTTGCAAGGAACGTTATCACCGCAAGGGGGATATTTGAGAAGAGGCCCGATACACCGGCAAATGCTCCCCCGAACAGGAAGATGCTGCCGGCAAGGTACGAAACCGTGAGGTTGCCGATAAACGGCATACTCTTTAACCGTGCCGCATAGACAACGAGCAGCAGGGAATTGACGATCACGAGGGCAAGGCAGAGCGGCCCGGTGAACAATGCAGGGAGGATGCCAACAAGGAAAAGGGCGAGGGCAAACAATTGTGCCGATCTCTTCTGCACTGCTCCCGAAGGGATGGGGCGATCCGGCCGGTTGACCGCATCGATCTCCGCGTCAAAATAGTCGTTGATAACGTTGCCGCCGGCAGTGATACAGAAAACCACGGGGATGAGAACGAGGCACGCCGGGGTGATCGTCCCGGTAGCGACAAGGAACCCGATACCGGCGGCAAGACCGGAGATGATGGAGTTGAGCGGGCGGGTTATGGAAAAATATCCGGTGAGGCTCATTCCCGATCACATACCATGCTGGTCTGCCCTTGTACTGGATACGATAACGGTTTTTTTAAACGGGCGCGGGGGGATTTGAACCCCCGGCATTCAGCTTAGGAGGCTGACGCTATGTCCGGGCTAAGCCACGCGCCCTCCCCATAGAATTGATGAGGAATATGTATAAGGGTTGCGAGCCGGAAATACTCCTCTCTCATGGAATTAACGGAGATCCGGGAAGGCAGCACGGTTATCCGGGTGCCGGTCCAGGATATGGCGGATGCATTTCCCCCCGGAACGGCACCGGTCTTCTTCAACCGGCGTATGGAACTGAACCGGGATGCAACCGTCCTCCTCTGTTCTGTCGTGCAACCGTCCGATTACCTTGACGCGATGGGCGCAAGCGGCATCCGGGGACTCCGGATCGCCAAAGAATGCGGAAGTACCGTCACCATCAACGACCGGAGCCCGGATGCAATAACCCTCATCCGAAAGAACGTTGCAGGAAGCGGCCTTACCGTCGAGATCCTCAACCGGGATACCAATGCGCTCCTCTCGGAACGTTCGTTCGACGCGGTTGACCTTGACCCGTTCGGCACCCCTGCACCGTTCATTGACGCCGGTGTCCGTGGATCCCGCCGGTTCCTCTTTGTCACCGCAACCGATACGGCTCCCCTCTGCGGCGCTCACCTCCGGGCAGGCATGCGACGGTACGGGGCGCTCCCGGTCAATACCGACTACCACAGCGAGGTGGCGTTGCGGATCCTGCTCGGCTTTGTCGTAAGAGAGACGGTCAAGTATGACCGGGGGATCGACCCGGTCTTCTGCTTTGCGCGGGAGCATTTTATCCGGCTCCACCTCCGGTTCACCCGGGGGGCTGCGGCCGCCGATAAAACCCTGAAGCGCCTTGGGTTTGTGCTCCAGTGCAGGACCTGCCAGTTCCGGCGGGAAGAAGAAGGGCTTGTCCCGGAAACCGGCTGCTGCCCCCTGTGCGGCGACCGGCTCGTTCCCATCGGCCCGATGTACCTTGGCGCCATCCGGGATCCGGAAATCCTCAAAAAAATGCTGGACCAGATCGGAACGCTGGAACTGGGGACGTCAAAGGAACTCTCCGGCATCCTGACGCTTTGCAGCACGGAACTGCCGACCTCCTCGTTCTACGATTACCACCGGATCGCAAAATCAGAAAAGGTCTCGCCGCCCGATATCGGCACCGCCCTTGAACGGATCAGGACCGAAGGATATGCAGCGACGCGGACCCATTTCTCCGGGTACGGGATCAGGACCGATGCACCGGTCCCGGTGATCGTCCGCGCCGTCAGTGCTCGATGATGATCGTGAGCAGGTCCCCGTCCTTCAGTTTATGGGAAAGCCCGACCCGCTGCCCGGGATGTTTTACCGATTTCCCCCAGATCCGGGAGTAGCGGAACCGGTAAACGAAATCCCGGTGGAGTTTGGTACAGACGTCCTGCACCGAGGAGCCTTTCCGGATAATTAAGGGCTCTTCAAGGTCGGCCTCCCCGCTCTGGGGTTTTAGGTAGACGCGGATGAACCCGAGACAGTCATAGATAGTGTCCTTGAGTTCTTCCATATGGAAGCCGGCATACGCGGAGATCATCAGGGGCGGGGTGCCGAACCGGGCCTTAAGATCTGTCTCGATCCTCCGGTAAGTTTCCTTATCGACCAGGTCAACCTTGTTGACCGCAATAAACGCGGGGACATAGATGCGGTTACCCTGCACGGCGTCGATGAAATCCTCCTGCGTCGCATTCCCGCGGATCAGGACTTCGGCGTTCATGATCTTGCTCTCGGAGAGGATGGAACGGACCTCCTCGATATCGAGATCCAGTGTGCCGACAGCCGAGAGGCGCACGCCGCCAAAGGCAGTCTTTTTGATGGTGATGTCCGGTCTCATGCAGTTGATCCGGATCCCCGCATCGTAGAGTTCCTTTAACAGGACGTTGACATGCTGCTCGTTATAAACATCGACGAGGATGAGGATGATGTCGGCACTCCGTACAACCCCGATGACCTCTTTTCCCCGGCCCTTGCCCATCGCCGCTCCGGCAATCAGCCCCGGGATATCCAGCAGCTGGATCTTGGCGCCCTTGTGTTCGAGGGCACCCGGGACGACCGTGAGCGTCGTGAACGCATACGCCCCGACTGCGCTCTCGGTCCCGGTCAGCTTGTTGAGGAGCGTGGATTTACCGGTCGAGGGAAAACCGACAAGGACTGCGGAAGCGTCACCGGATTTCTTGACCGAGAAGCCTTCCCCGCCTCCGCCGGCCTTCATCGCGCGGGCGACAGCCTCGTCGCGGAGCCGTGCGATCTTTGCTTTCACCCTGCCGATGTGTTTCGAGGTCGCCTTGTTGTACGGCGTCCGCTGGAGTTCGTCTTCCAGTTCCTTTATCAGTTCTTCAAGACCGCTCATGCCGGCACCCGGCGCATCTGTTTTAAAAAATCCAACCGGTGCGCTGTAACTTGTCTCCAGTTATTGACGTCTGGAATATTAAAGCGGATGGAGGGATCTTTCATGCGGGACTTTTTTAAATAACATTTAAGTAAACAAACCGCCCACCTAAAAGAGCAATATTGCTGCTATAGTGTAGACCGGCCAATCATGCGAGCCTCTCACGCTCGCGACAGGGGTTCGAATCCCCTTAGCAGCATCTGTTTTTCTCTTTCTCCCACTAAAGCATCCTATATCACATTCGAGAGCCGGCCTTTCATATCGGCAATATCGGACTTCTTCTCTTCCATGATCGCGGAGATGATGGCATCGGAGAAGACGATGGCCTGCGTCTCGAACAATGTCCCAAGCGGTGCGAACACCCCTGAGACGGACCGGTACTGGCCGGTGATCTGCCGCACCTCGAACGGTGCTTTCTCTTTTTTGTAATACCCGGTGAGATCGCCCATGGTGACGACACAGTCCGCAACCTTTGCGATCCTCGAAGCAGGGGATGACGTCACGAGGCAGACAGTCCCCCCGATCTCCTTTGCAATCTCGCAGATATCCACGATCGACGTGGTCTCCCCGGATCCGGAGAACGCAACGAGCGTATCCTCACGAGAGAAGGACGGCGTAACGGTTTCCCCGACAACGTAGGCATCGAACCCGAGATGCATCAGGCGCATGGCAAACGCCTTTGCAACAAAACCCGATCGGCCGGCACCCGCGACATAGATCCTCCGTGCGGACAGCATCCGGTTGAGAAACGCCCGGGCATCGTCCTCGTTTATTGAGCGTGCGGTGCTGGCGATGGATTCTGCCATGCGGAGCATGAACGCGGATACAGGGATTTTTTCTTCAGTCATTACCGGAACGATTACCTGCAAACGCTATGAGCGTATCGATCGGTTTAAAAATACGGTGGAAAAGGTCTCCTCCGGTTTGGCACAGGTTCCGGTTACGGGAAAAAAATCGTTATTGTCCAAGGAGCGACGAGAGGAAATGTTTCCTCTGGTTCCCGAAGTACCCGCTCCGTTCGCTCATCGTCGAAATATCCTCGATGGTAAAGAGCAGGTCCGGATACTCTTTCTGCAGGACATCAAGAAGCCTGCCCTCTTCCCGGCGCGGGATGACCAGGAAGAGAACGGAGACCGTCTGGGTGAACCGGCCCGACCCGTTGATGCGGGTGATCCCAAACCCGAGATCCCCGAGGCGCTGCATGAGCGCATCCGGCTCTTTTACCCCGATGATCCGGACAACCTCGTTCCCGATGGCGATCTTCTTCTCGATCTCCATCCCGAGAAGCGTCCCGATACCGTACCCGGCAATGTACGCGATGATGCCGGGGAGGTACGAGAGGTTGGTGAGCACGATACCGGTCGAGATAAGCCAGATGCCGGTCTTGAGAACACCGATACCGGAGGCGAGATACTTGTGGCCCCGGCTGATATAGACGGTCCGGATCGTCTCCAGACTTGCTTCGACAATCTTTGCGATCAGGATGATGAGCGGCAATATGAGATCCATAACCTTTCCGACCTGTATGTGGATGGAAAAATTTATCGATAAACGTACTACCATGCCGGGAGTAATGAGTGTTTCCCGTCACCCCTTGTGGTACCCCTGCCGGCATCAGGGGTCGTAAAGACCTGATGCTTTGGAAAAACCTGGCAAGGATAACGGATACATTCCGATCATTGCCCTGATTTCTGGAGCAATCGCCAAGAACGCGGCAGGAACGGGTGGATGAAAGGAACACAAAAAAATTCTGCCGTCTTCTTCGGATTTACCAGTATTTTTACGGCAATCATTAAATATCGCACCCTCATACTCCATTATGAGGAACTATGAGCAGGGAGAAGATACGTGTCCCTCCAAAGGTTTATGAAGAGCTGATTGCACTTCAGAGAGAGGTCCATTTCACGCTCGATCATAACGACACCATCAGGAAAGCGGAAGATCGCGGCTACAATGCGGCAGCGGACTGGATCAGCAAAAACGAGAATGCCTACAAAGTCGGGTTTTCCTGGGGCTTTGAACCTGAGCCCGGTGAGTCAAAGGCCATGTTAAAGGATGTCCCGGAACGATCCGAGCCTGCGCCGCAGAGGACAATCCGGCAGCGGGGTGGAGACCAGACCATGAGACCCCGTTCCAAGTCGGCTCCAGAAGGTCTTGGGGCACGCTTCAGGAACTGGCTGGGTAAATATTTCTGATCCCTGCCTCTTTTCATGTGGCCCGGCGCACAGGCCGGGCAAAAATCTTGATACCTTTGACTATCGAATCCGTAGTATGCCCAGCTGCAGTGACTGTGTGAGTTTTACCCCTGGTAAGAACCAGGCGGGTATCTGCCGGATCAACGGCGAGGTGACGGGGGATCGCGACAGCGATCGCTGCCCGTCCCGGACATTTGTCCCAAGACCCGTTCCCCAGAAAAAGCGATGAGATCCGGAATGACATTGCCATGCCACGCGAACTTACTGAAAAAGACATCGGGATCCTGAAAAAACTGGCGCCGGAGTGCGCGGACCTCGACTGCTCGGGAACCGGGCACATGTTCCGCTCGATCCTGCCCCCGGTCTCGAACCATTTTGCACAGGACGGGAAGGACTTTGCAGATCGGATCGCCCGGCTCTCCGGTGAGGAACTGCAATATATCGCGGACCTGATTGTAACCGGGGACGAGAGCCTGGGCTGCATGCCCGAGGAGGATCTTGATTCGTTTATCGGGCTTGTCAAAGACCGGCTCTCTCCGGACCTCGCAAAGAAGATCCTCAATGCGTATGCTGCCGGCGACGGATGCGGCAACCTGGAATGACACGGGGATCAGTGGAACCGGAAACGGAACCGGGCACTCCATTGCAGGACCTGAGGGATCCCCGTGTCAAAATCAGAGTTGCCGCCGCAAAGGCTCTTGGGAAGGATAACCCCGGAGGAGCGGTTCCTGCTCTCATCGCAGCGCTCTCTGACAAGCATGCCTCGGTCCGGTGCGAGGCGGCACTTGCCCTCGGGAAGATTCGGGATTCGTCTGCGGTTCCATCGCTCCTGACGATGCTCGACGACAGGGACCCGGAGATCCGTAGTGCCGGTCTTGTTGCCCTTGGCAAAATCCGGGATCCTGCCAGCGTCCCTCTGATCATTGCGCATATCCATGACCCGGACAGCAATGTCCGTATCGGCATCCTGTGGACACTTGCTTCGATTGGCGACTGCCGGGCTGTCCCGCCGGTCCGGGATTGCCTCCGGGATCCGTTTTTGGATGTACGCGAGGCAGCAGAAGAGGCCCTCTGCCGGCTTTTAAAGCGATCCGGGACCGTCCGGCCGTAATCTTTTATATCTTTCAGGCTGTTTTCTTATCAGATTGAAAAGTATCCTGCCGACAAGGTGACCGTATGACGGAGAACAACCGTATTACCGAATATATTACGTCGTTCTTTTCCTTTGTGCCGATGGCATTGTACATGATCGTTGCGATCATGCTCACCATTATTGCCCTGTTTTCCGTGCTCGATGCCGGAAACCTGATCGTCACCATGATCCTCACCGGGAACTTTTCCGATGGTCTTGTAAATGTCATCAACGCCCTGCTGCTCACGATCACCATCATCGTCCTGTTCGAGACCGTGACCATCTACTTCAAGACGAAGCACGTTGATGTCCGTGCCCTCCTTGTCGCAGGCATCACCGGCATGGTGCGGCACGTGCTGGTCTATAATATCCAGACCGTTGACGCCCTCACCCTTTTTGCAACGGTATCGCTCCTCGCAGTTCTTATCGCCGGCATCGTGCTCGTAAAATCCGAGAATGTTTGACCCTTTTTTCCAATCGCGGGAATCAGTGGATATATTCGTAAGGATCTTTTAAGATTCGGGCTGTGTAGAAAACATAAAAAAATTTTAGATGTTCTCGGGGGCTAAAGTCCCCACTACTGTGGCACAGCGAAGGCACTCTGACGATCACCTTCTCGTATCCGCCACCCTTTGGGAGGCGGATATCCCCCACTTGCGATATCTGCGGGAATCCGTGTCAATCTGTTTGCAATGGTGATGTAAAATCAGGCACTGCCGATAAAGAATCTCCAGTTACTGGGAGATCATCAGTCTCTCATCAACCGACTCGCCCGCCGTGCGCCCCGAGAGGTATCAGGTATCGCGGTCGATACCTGATTTGAGAAGGTCAAAGACCTTCGAGCGGCGCACTGGGCGGGGATTATCGTAAATTCCGATTTTTTTCTTTATTGGGCAAATCGCATTTTTTATTGTTCCGAAGTGAACTCGAACGATTCATGCTCGTTTTTACACAGCCAAGATTTGGTTTCATCCCGGGGATCCTACATCTCTCACCCCCATCCGCCAGAATTATATAATTGTGTTCTCCACCACTGGAGTTGAGTGAAGACGTATTCCGGAAATCATCGCCGCCTCCGGGCTGAAAAAGGAATTCAACGGGACCGTTGCGGTTGACGGGATCTCGTTTACGGTACAAAAAGGGGAGGTCTTCGGATTCCTCGGACCGAACGGGGCGGGAAAGACGACAACGATGAAGATGATCCAGTGCGTCTCCCCCCGGTCGGGGGGCTCACTCTCCGTTTTTGGCATGGACCCGGACCTGCACCCGGCAGAGATCAAACGCAGGATCGGCGTCGTGCCGCAGGAGACCAACCTTGATCCTGACTTCACCTGCGAGAACAATCTTATCACCTATGCCCGGTATTTCGATATCCCTGCTCCGGTTGCAAAGGAGCGGGCCGACGAACTGCTGGCGTTTGTCCAGCTTACCGAGAAACGCAACGTCTCGATCGAGAAACTTTCCGGCGGGATGAAACGCCGGCTCATCCTTGCACGGGCGCTTGTTAATCGTCCCGAACTGCTGATCCTTGACGAACCGACGATCGGCCTCGATCCCCAGGCACGGCACCTGGTCTGGGAAAAACTCCGGCTTTTGCAGGCACAGGGAAACACCATCGTCCTCACCACGCATTACCTCGACGAGGCTGCCCGGCTCTGCGATCGCCTGGTGATCATGGACGGCGGGAAGATCCTGGTCGAGGGTGCGCCGGCCGAAATCGTCAGCCAGTATGCGTCCCCGGAGATTGTCGAGGTCGGAAAATCGGAACGCGTCATTGCCTGCCTGAAAGAGAAGGGTGTCCCTTTCGAAGATGCCGGGGACATGGTGCTCGTCCCGACAGGATCGGCGCAGGATCTTGCGCAGACGTTACTGGAACGCTGCCACCCTGAAAAACTCCTGACACGGCCGGCAACCCTTGAGGATGTCTTTTTAAAACTGACCGGAAGGAGGCTACGCGACTGATATGGCCGGGCTTTTTACGATCCCCCCGGTAACCCGCCGCTGCTCGCACGTCTGGTACAGGAACCTGCAGGTATTCTTTAAGACCTGGAAGGTCAACTTCTTCCCGCCATTCATCGAGGCTTTTCTCTACCTTTTTGCAATCGGGCTCGGGATTGGCACCTATGTCCGGGAGATTGACGGCATCCCCTATGTCAACTTCATCGCGCCGGCCATCCTTGCAATCTCGGTTATGAACTCTGCGTTCTTCGAATGCACGTACGGCAGCTATGTCCGGATGTATTACCAGAAGAGTTTCGATGCGATCATCGCAACCCCGCTCTCGATCGAGGACGTGATAGCAGGCGAACTGCTCTGGGGGGCAACCCGGAGCACCATGTATGTCGCCATCATGCTCCCGGTGCTTGCGGCTTTCGGCGTTATCTCGCTCCCGCTCTCCCTGCTTGCAATCCCGCTTGCGTTCTTTGGAGGCATGCTCTTTGCAGGGATCGCGATGTGCTTTACGGCAATAACCCCGGGCATCGATACGCTGAACTATCCGGCATTCCTTTTCATAACCCCGATGATGCTCTTCTCGGGGACCTTCTTTCCGCTCTCACTGTTACCTGAAATTTTCCGGTACATCGCCCTTGCAGCCCTCCCGCTCACCCATGTCGTTGCGATCATGCGGATGCTGACGCTCCCCGCGCTCTCGCTGACAGGACTGCTGCATCTTGCGTGGATTGGCGCCGTCGCATTCATTGTCTGCGTTGTTTCGGTCAACCTGATGAGAAGACGCCTGATCGTGTGATGATCCGGATATCGTTTTCGATACACCAGTTCCTGCCGGGTGGGAGAAAACGAGCGGGGAGTAGACCGGCGGGGAACAATCCTTGGGCGGGCAGTTCCTTGTTCAGGACCCCGTGAAAATAAGGGGAAGAATCTTTCCGGGACCTTTCCCGGATCACTTATGTCGGATCAGTTATTGTATCGCCAGACCGTACTCTTGTGCGATACCGGTAAATGCCGTCGCCAGGTACTGTGCCTGAGCCGCGGTTATCCCGTAGGTATTGAACTTCCAGATCCGGGTCGCACCGGGGATAATCCCGGCGATCCCCTTTACACCAAGGTCGGATGCAAGGAAGAAACCCTTCTTCTTATGGGTCTGTGCCACAGTATCGAACGATGCCGTCGTATCGACCCGGGTCAGCGTATGCTTCCGGGGCATCTCCGAGAGAATCCTGGTCCCCCGGATGGAAAGGAGGTCGGAAAGGACCGCCTGGTTGTTTGCGAGTTCACGGTCAAAGTGCTTAACCCGCTCCTTTACGTGGGGAAACGATGCCATCATGCCGATGAGTGTTGCGCCCATCAGGGTACACCCCATCATGGCAGGCTCCTTGATCCCGAATTTCCGGCCTGAGACATCGCCGGTAATTGCGGTGGTCCGGAACACTTCGCCCGCCCGTTCTGCTGTCGTTGCAAGGATACCCGAGGGGGCAGGCGCCGCCATGCTCTTGTGCCCGGATCCTGCAATGAAATCGACGCCAAGCGCCTTGCCGTCCACGGGCAGGATGCCAACCGTATAGGCGCCGTTACAGAGGACCGGGATATCGTACTGGTGCAGGGCTTTTGCTATTGCCCTGACATCATGGAGGTTGCCGTACTGGTAATCGACCTGGTCGATGATCGCAAGGACCGGGTATTTCCCGGTATCCCTGCGGACCTCTTCCGCTTTTACCGCTGCCGCATCGGCAGTCACGATATGGCCGGGATCTGCCGGAATCTCACGGGCAACTCCCCCCGATTCCTCGACTGCCAGGAATTCCGTGTAATGGGAGAGGGAGGTTAAAAGGACCGGATCCGCTTTCCCGACATAGGTCCGGGCAACTGCCTGGAAGGCGCGCCGTGCACCGGGCACGGTCCGGACGACATCCATCCCGAGCCACGAAGCCACCTCTTTGTGGAACTCTGCGATCGGCGGCTTGCTGATATAGTCGAGCCGGTTTGGCTTGCGGCAGTTGTCGCAGACGGAATACCCGTCCCCGTACGCGATGATCGCCTTCATTGCGTCGGCGGTCAGCCGCCCGCCGGCCTGGATGGGATCGATGTTGATGGCAAGCTCGTTGACCTGCCGCGCCTCGATCCCTGCCCCGCACCTCATTTCAGCAGCTCCTGTTTTAAGGATGCAACCTGGCGTTCGAGGTTGTCCAGCAGGCGTGCCGCCTCCTCGCGCTGGCGGGGATCCAGCTGGTGGGTGGGAGCGGTCTCCCGCAGGAGCATGCGGAGATCGGTTAAGATAAACGTCGCTGAAAAGATGGTATCAACTGCCCGTTTTGACATTCAGATCACAAAGAGTACTATCGGTCATGATGAATTAAGTAACCGCTGAACCGGTATCCGCCCTGAAGGTATCTCCCTGAAAGAATTCCAAAAAGATGATCCGGGTATCCCGTTTCAGGTACGATAATCTTTAACTTCCGGGTCAGGTATTTCCGGGCCGGATTTATCCTGCCCCGGAGACTCAGGGTTTTTGCATGAAATCCGGCACATGTTTCAGTTCCTGCAGGACATCGTTCTCGTCCAGGTCATACCAGTGCCGGTACGCATCGGCAACAGCAAAGAAATGGCTGCTCCTGATATTTGCACAGATAAGCCGGTTGGCAGAACCCGCGACAAGCTTTGACGCCGATGCCGATGCAGTCGGAACCGCAACGGTGATTCCTGCGGGACGAAGGGCAAGAACGGCAGAAATCGCGGCAAGCATCGTATACCCGGAAGCAAGACCGTCATCGGTTAAGATAACCGTTCTTCCCGCGACATCCGGGAACGGCTTACCGCCGGTTAACCGGTCGATCCGGTCGGCAATACTGCGTTTTGTTGCGGAAATTGCGGTATCGATATCATCCTGGGTGAGCCGGAGCCCCTGGACCAGCCGATCGTTCATGACAACCCTCCCGTCCCACGCAACCGCCCCGAATCCCGCCTCGGTATTTCCCGGGATTCGGATCTTCCGGACGATTGCGAGCGCAAGGGGAGCGTTGAGGGTAAGCGCCACCTCCTTTCCGACAGGCACGCCGCCCGCAGGTATGGCGCACACGACCGGGTCCCCGTTCCATCCGGCCTGTTTTACCAGCGCGGCAAGTATCCTTCCCGCATCGTGACGGTCTGAAAAGACAAAGGTCCGGTCGTGGAGGTCCGGATCGTCAATAATATTCCTGCTCTGTCGCACGAACTCACCTTTCATCAGACTGCAACCGGGATGCGGGAACCGGAACGGGGATGCGGTACCGATACCTGAAACCTGCCGGGAGTTCCCGGTAGAAACAGAATCATGTTCCGGAAGTGTTCCTGCATATCCTGTATGAGTAAGACAAACAGACGGGCATAAGATTTCCCTCATGTTTTAAAAAATGAAACATGCAGTTGCCCTGTATCCCGCCTTAGTACTATATGAGACAGCCCTCGCCGGTAAACTCCGACTGGTTCAAGGCGTTTACTGTCCGATACGGTGTTGAAACCGACCCCGCACCGGGCAGGCACGAGGCTGTCTCAGGAATTGTTTCAAAATCTGTTTTTTATGCAACTGCTCATTAATTCCGGCTTCGGAGTTTTTAATTGGTGACAACGATGTCTGCAACAAAAATAACCGATGCCGAAACAACCTCCGGCTACGGGCAGCCGTTTTCGTTGAGGGGACTTTTCCAGCAGAACCCGGCAGCCCCGCTGCGGGATCCAACCGATGAAGAATTATCTGCCATTCTCCCGGTTAGCGCCCTGCAGGATGAACTGGATACCCTCCAGGATTTTCTCTCGGAGCACCTGAAGGTTATCGCGAATGCGGATGTGCAGTGCATGCTTATCTGGACTGAATGGGTCAGGTTCTGTTTCCGAAGGACAAAAAAATTCCCGCGTCTGATCCTGGAACAGGAATTTACGGATATCGTCACCGGGTTGTTTGGTACGACAATCTGCCTGGATGACTGCCGCGGCAGGGTATACCCGGGATTGCGGTTTGTGCCTTAGGAACGGCAGTTCCCCCTGTTTTTTCAGGTGCGGGAATACGAAAATCATCGGATTTTTTTCGCACAGATCCTTTTCTCCTTCCGGTTACCCGCATGGGGGAAAAGATCACGTGCCTGTCCGGTTGTTCTCTTTTGATAACCCCCCATTTTGATAATCCCTGTATCACCCGATCGGATTTATCTTGTCCAGATCATCGATTACGGCAGATTCCAAAGCGTCCTTGCGCCGCTACGAAAACATTGAACACCGACGCGGATCAATGATTTATTCATAGGATGTGGAGGTCAATTGCATTTTAATAACAGAGTATTGATCATAGGGTATGGTGCCGTCTCCAAATGCACGCTCCCGATCCTCGTAAAGCATGTGAATATACCCTCCGAGAATATCACGATCATCGATTCCGAGGAAAAAGGAAAGGAACTCCGGGCATGGACCAGCCAGGGACTCCGGTTCTTCAAGAGGAAAGTCACCCCGGAAAACCTCGATGCAATCCTCTCCGAATATCTCGGAACAGGCGATCTCCTGATTGACCTTGCCTACAACATCGATTGTTGCGATATCATCCGGTGGTGCCACGATCACGAAGTCCTGTACGTCAATGCCTCCGTTGAGGTCTGGGACAGCTACGGGCAGCGGTTTACCGCCTCTCCCTATGAAAAATCCCTGTACTTCCGGCAGATGAACCTTGCAGAACTCACGAAAGACTGGAAGAATGCGACAACCTGTGTCGTCGACCATGGCGCCAACCCGGGCTTAATCTCGCATTTCGCACGACAGGGTCTTTTAGACATTGCCAACAAGATGATCGAGGACGGGATAATTCCCGACCCGGCAGGAATGAACAAGCTCATCCGGGAGCAGAAATTCGGCGAGATCGCAATGGAGACCGGAGTCAAGGTTATCCATTGTGCAGAGCGGGACACCCAGATCTCGCGCGTCCCCAAGCAGGTGGACGAGTTTGTCGGCACCTGGAGTATCGAGGGGCTGCGCGAGGAGGGAACGGCGCCGGCAGAACTGGGGTGGGGGACACACGAGAAAGAACTCCCGTACAATGCCTACATCCCTCCGGTCGGCCAGAAGAACCAGATCATCCTTGCCCAGATGGGGGTCAACACCTGGGTCCGGTCCTATGTCCCGCCCTACGAAATCGTCGGCCTCGTGATCCGGCACGGGGAGGCTTTCGGCATCTCGGACCGCTGGACTGTCTGGAAGGACGGCAAAGCGATCTACCGCCCCACGGTCCACTACTCGTACATGCCCTGCGATGCGACGATTGCCTCGCTCCACGAGCTCCGTGGCAGGAACTACGAGCTGCAGCCGAAACTGCGGATCATGAACGACCGTGAGATCATCGGGGGAACCGACAAGCTCGGGGCGCTTCTCATGGGTCACCCCTACAATGCCTGGTGGACGGGAAGTATCCTCTCGATTGAAGAGGCAAGCAAGCTTGCGCCCGGCCAGAATGCGACGACCGTCCAGGTTGCAATCGGGGTTGTCGCCGCAGTGATGTGGATGATTAAAAATCCGAAGAAGGGATTCTGCCTCCCCGACGACCTGCCCCATGAATTCGTCCTGAAAATAGCTAAGCCGTATCTCGGGGAATTTGTCTCCGGTCCGTGCGACTGGACTCCTCTGAAAAACCGCGCGATCTACTTCAAGGAGAGCCCCGAGAACGATTGCGACCGGAATGACGTGTGGCAATTCAAAAACTTCTTATTCGTGCAGTGAATCTTCATGTAATGGCAACGTGCACCGATGGACTCCCGGCTGAAGGGGATGACAACGGGTCATCTCCTTTGGGTCAGAAGAAGAAGAAACAGCTCCAGAAACTTGCGTCCGAGCACGGGACCCCCATTTTTATCATCGATCATGAGAAGATCCGGAAGAACTACCGGGAATTCCGGACGCTCATGCCCACCGTCCAGATCTATTATGCGGTCAAGGCGAATTCAAATCCCGAGATCGTGCGCACGCTCTACGAGATGGGCAGCAGTTTTGATGTGGCTTCGATGCCCGAGTTTATGATCGTCTGGGAGAACATCAGGGACATGCCGGAGAAGGAGCGACAGGAATGGATCTGGGACAAGATCATCTATGCCAATACGATCAAACCTGTCGAAACCCTTGAAGCCCTCGACAAATACAAACCGCTCGTTACCTTCGATAACTGTTTTGAGCTGGAGAAGATCCGGAAGCATGCCCCGCATGCCGGGCTTATCCTGCGCCTTCGGGTGCCCAATACCGGGTCCGTTGTCGAGCTCTCGTCCAAGTTTGGCGCCGAACCCGGGGAGGCGGTCGACTTAATCATCAATGCATTCTCGATGGGACTCGTTGTCGAGGGCCTGAGTTTCCATGTCGGGAGCCAGTGCACCAATTTCGAGAATTACATCCAGGCGCTCGAGCTCTCCGCAAACATCATCAGGGAAGCCGAGTCCCGGACGGGGCGCAGGATCAAGATCCTCGATATCGGCGGCGGTTTTCCGGTCAAGTACCATCCCGGCGTCACATCGGTGAAGGTTCTGGCAAAGAAACTGAACTCGGAAATAAAGCGGCTGTTTGCCCCGGATATCCAGATCCTTGCGGAGCCCGGCAGGTTCCTGGTTGCAAACTCCTGTATGCTGGTTGCCAAGGTGATCGGGAAGGCGTTCCGGGACGGAAAGCCCGGCTATTACATCAACGACGGGGTATACCACACGTACTCCGGCCAGGTTTTCGACCATGTGAACTACCCGGTGTACGCGTTCAAGGGCGGAGAGAAACAGATATCGGCGGTCTTTGGACCGACCTGCGACGCCTTTGACACCATTACGCTCTCGGCGGAACTCCCCGATCTTGCGATCGGCGATCTCGTCTTCTCGGAGAACATGGGGGCGTACACGATCGCCTCATCGACGTACTTCAACGGGTTTCCGCCGGCAAAGGTTGTCCATGTCAACCTCAACCGGTAATATACGGAAACCGGAAAAATCCGGAAAAATTTTTTCTCTTCCCGTTCACTCACTATTGCAGGGATTTGGCATCTTCTTTCGATCAGGCAGGCATTACCTTCATCTCTCCACTATCGGCAGCCTGCTGTCCGGTGTGCCGGTGTGAAGATGACCATTGCGCCCGGTCCAGGTAAATTGTCCTTCTCGCATCCCGGAAATTGAATTTTTCGACAAGGAGATTCTTCTCCTTCAGGATCTTGAGGGCATACCGGACGGTCCGGGGCGAGAGTTTTGATTGCAGGACGAGATCCTTGTGGGTCATCCCCCCGCAGGATCCGAGCAGTTCCTTTACCCTCTTCGACGACGGGGGCAGGTGTGTTGACGGTGTCATAGCAAAAGAACAGGTGGCTTTATGCGCACTCTGTTCCGCACCCCCCTGCAAGTCCTCTGGTATCCTCCTCCAGACCTTCGAGGATGTTTTCAAGAGCTTTATCCACGAACTCTTCGAAGGAGTTCATCGTCCCCCAGCTTTCAATGGTGTACTGTTCGGGAAGGTCGGGATCCGGAAAGACCAGGACATTTCCTTCCTGGTTTAGGCCCGAAACATAGGTCCTTCCCCTATGCGCGTGATGCAGGGTCTCTTCCTTTCCGGGAATCCTCGCAGTCAAAACCCAGTAGAACTTCGTATCGTCCGCGGAGATGTATACCTCATGGTCGCGTTCGAATTGTTTTAACAGGTCGACAGTTTTTGCCAGCATACGAACTACCTCGCTGATTCTCTCCTCACCTGAGCACGCAGATCGATTCGGGGACCCGGACGAGGAGCGCGATGCTTTCGGTTACGGTGAAATCCAGGTATTCCCCGGCCGGCCCGTTGTACCCGATGGTCATGTCAAGGCCGACAGAGAGCGAACAGTACTGGCGTCCCGATGCGATCAGGACACCGCCTTTTTTCAGGGCAGGCGCCTTGACGACCCCGTCGGTCACGATGGTTTTTATATGGTCCAGTTCCGTTCCTTCGCCCTGCGGGTACCTGCGGAGGAGAAGGTTGTACTGGGCAGGCGCAAGCGCCATTGCATAGGGCCCGTTAAAGCCGGCATCGTCCAGTTTCGTTACCGCATCGATGATCTGATCTGCCGCAGCCCCGACCTTCTCCCATTTTGTCAGGGTGTGGGAACCCGAACCTTCCACGGTCATCAGTCCCGGCATGCCATGAATCCCCTGATACACGAGATTCTCCTCTTTTCCGGCGCACTCCATTGCTGCACAGGCAACCGGGCCGGTATCGAGAAAGATCCGGTCTTTCTCAAACGCCGCAACATCCCGTTTGCCGAGCTGGAACCCGGATGTCAGGACATGGAGGGGGATAACATTGCCCGCGTACGTGCATTCGTCCGTTCTTGTATCCGCGAGCGCAATCACCTTCTGCCCGAATCCAAGCGGACCGTCCATTGCGATGAGCCGGCGCCCCGAGATCCGGCTCTTTGCCGCATCGATCATGGCGCTGTCGAGTACGTTCCAGGTTTCCGCCCCGACCGGGGCCTCGTTTCGTCCCAGATAATCATTCGCCATACTGCGTCACCTTCCTCATCTCATGGACCCTATGGTTGCTCCGCCTTTCTCTGCGACCTCTGATTTAGCGACTCCGTTTCCCGCCTTTGCATTGACTTCGAGGGCCCCTTGTGAAAGGAACCCGTCCTCGTCACCGGTCAGGATCGATATCATGCGGGCGAACTCCCCGGCATGGACTCTTTCCTCGTTGGCAATATCAATTAGGACCGCCTTTGCAAGCGGGTTGTCCGTCGCATCGGCATGGGCCATATACGTGTGGACTGCCTCGTGTTCTGCTGCGAGATCGAGGCGCAATGCCCTGACAAGTTCTCCGGCGGTCAGTTTCCGGTCCGGAACCTTCCCGCTGAACGGGTTTACAAATTCTGCCATCTGATTCTCCTTCTCATCTGTATCCCGGTTTTTTATGGAAACCGGTATCCGGTTAAATTGTCCTGGAGTTTATCCGGCGGGCCGGAGCAGGTATGTCCTTGTGACCCTGTAGAAAGGTTCTTTCAGGCACCTGTCCAGGTATTACAACAACTCCGGCCCCGTTTTTACTCCTGCACGTCCGGATATCATGGCGGAATTGTATAGGTTCTTGCATAAAATTCAAAATTTGAAACAAAAAATGAGAAAAACTCCGGCGGGGAGTTGGATCCCGGAACGCGTACGGAAATCCGCCTTTCCCCTCCTGGCTGACCCCCATACTGACAGCCTTGCTAAAATAAGTCCTGCGTGAGTGTGGTATGTACCTTACTCACGCGATTCAAAGTATTTCAATGCCGAAGGGACGTGCTTTTTTACTTCATCGAGGAAATACTTTCCAAGTTTTTTGTCTGAATCGGCAATCGATCCGTTCAGCGTTACAAGGAGCCAGTTTGGGAGTTCTTCGTTCTTATCGAGAACATTCATGAGAACTACGACGGCTTCGTCAACATCGACCTTCTTTTTCCAGCGATAGGGCATCTTTTTGTCACCTCATCCTCTGCATACGTATTCGGGAATTCATTCCACCGCGATCCTTGTCCTTGGAAGTCCGGATGACTTTTTTAAGTGCACCGTAAGGACCCCGTTCCTGAATGTCGCAGTCGCACCGTCTTCCGTTACTTCCCCCGGGAGGGGGACGATCCTCGTCATGGAGCCAAAACTCCTCTCCCGCATGTAGTATCCTTCGTTTTCCTCTTTCCTCTCCTCCTTTCGTTCGCAGGAGATCTCGAGAGCCTGCGGATTGATCAGATCGAGACTGATGTCTTTTTTCACAACGCCCGGGATAATATCCGCGGTCACGACAACCTCGTCATCATGCTCGACAACGTCGACCCGGAGGTTCGCCCGGAGGAACGGAAGCATCTTGACCTGCCCGCCTGCTGCCGGCAGCAGTGCAGGGCCTGCCGGTTCAACGACCCCGCGAAGCAGGGAATCGACATATGCTCTCATATCCTCCAGTTCGTCAAAGACAGAGCGGTAATACAATCTCTCCATACGGGTTCCTCATTAAAGGTCTACTCTCCGGGAAAGGACAAATGACCGGTATCCCCCGGTCCCTGCCCGGTCCGGGTATATATCCGGGCTTATCAAAGCCTCTCTCTTAAAAATCACCGTTTGCATCAAATTTTGTAACATACGGGACGGCAGTCTGCCGGCATTCATCCCCCGGTAACGAACGCCTTTCGCAGGTGCTCTTCCTGGACCGGTGTAAGTCTCTCCGGGATCCTGACAATCACCCGGATAAGGAGATCCCCTCTCCTGCCGGAATTCATCACGGGCATGCCCTGCCCTTTGAGCCTGAAGAGCGTGTGGCTCTGCGTCCCACGGGGAATTTTTAAGACCGCGTTTCCCGTGATCGTCGGGACCGTTATCTCTCCCCCGAGAAGCGCGGCAGGAAGCCCGATTATTGCGGCACTGAACAGGTCTTCTCCCTGCCGTTCGAACACGTTATCGTTCCGGATACGGACTACCGCATACAGGTCTCCGGGAGGCCCGCCGTGTTCGCCAGGCTCGCCCTCGCCGGCGATCCTGAGGAACTGGCCGTCTTCGACGCCGCGGGGGATTGTGACCTCGATTCTCCTCATGGTCCGGATCGTTCCTTTCCCGTGGCAGGTTGCACAGGGTTTATCTACGAGCCTTCCCCTGCCGCCGCAGGTCTGGCATATTGCGATGCTGACCATCCGGTGCCCGCCCTTGTTCTGCGTGCTCCTGACCTCCCCCGTTCCCCCGCAGGCAGGGCATTGCCGCAGGTATCCGGGCTCTGCGCCTGTACCTTTGCAGGTCCCGCATTCGATAAAATGGGGGATCTCAACGGTATTTTTCGTACCGTAAAATGCATCGGAGAGCGAGATCGTAATCTCGTACCGGAGGTCTGCGCCGGCTCTTCTCCCGGTCCGGCCGGTTCCACCGGAGAATGCGTCAAAGATATCGCCAAGTCCAAAGTCCCTGAACAGGTCGTCGTAACCGGGTGCGGTATACCCGGTGAAGTCCCCGGGTTTGAACGCGGCATGTCCAATCTCGTCGTATTGCGCCCTTTTTTTGGGATCCGAGAGCACCTGGTAGGCCTCGTTGATCTCCTTGAACTTCTCCTCTGCGGCCTTGCTCCCCTTGTTTAAGTCCGGGTGGTATTTCCGGGCAAGCTGGCGGAAGGATTTTTTTATCTCATCCGCTGGTGCATCCCGTTTTACGCCGAGGATCTCGTAGTAATCCTTCTGTGCCATTTAAGAGGGTTCAGGCCCGCCGCTTCTGTCAGTCTTTGACCTTGAAATCCGCGTCAACCACCTTCTCCCCGGAAGGACCGGTCGTCCCGCCCGGTTCCCCGCTCCCGGCAGAAGCGGACTTTGCCCCTGCCTGCTGCTGTGCATACTTCTGCGAAGCTTCCTGGTACGCCGCCCTTCCGGCCTCGCTTAAGACTTTCCGGAGGTTTTCGGTCTCAGTCGTGATGGCTGCGGTGTCTTTTCTCTCGATTGCTGATTTCAGCGCAACAATTGCTGCATTCAGCCGGTCCGTGAGATCGGAACTGAGCTTACCCGCAAGATCGCTTTTCGTCTTTTCCGCAGTGTAGAGTAAGGAGTCCGCGGCGTTCTGGACCTCGACCTCCTCTTTCCGTTTCCGGTCCTGTTCTTCGAACTGCTTTGCTTCATTCACCATTTTCCTGACATCGCTGTCGGCAAGTTTTGTCGATGCCGTGATCGTCATCTTCTGCTCTTTGCCTGTCCCCAGGTCTTTTGCCGATACATTGAGGATGCCCGAAGCGTCGATGTCGAATGCGACCTCGATCTGGGGGACTCCCCTTGGTGCCGGCGGGAGGCCGACAAGGTTGAACTGGCCGAGGCTCACGTTGTCTGCTGCCATGGGTCGTTCTCCCTGGAGGACGTGGATGGTCACGGAAGTCTGGAGGTCCGCCGCCGTTGAGAATATCTGGCTCTTTTTTGTCGGGATGGTCGTGTTCCTGTCGATGAGCGGGGTCCTGACCCCCCCGAGAGTCTCGATGCCGAGTGTCAGCGGGGTTACATCAAGGAGCACCATGTCCGTGATCTCGCCGCCGAGAATGGCTCCCTGGATTGCCGCCCCGATGGCGACGCATTCCATGGGATCGATCCCGCGTTCGGCCTTCTTTCCGACATGGTCTTCGATAAACTTCTGGACGACCGGCATCCGGGTCGGGCCCCCGACAAGGATGACTTTCTGGATGTCGTTTTTTGTCAGGCCGGCATCCTTTAACGCCTGCTCGAACGGCGCAACGCACCGCTGGACGATCGGCCCGACCAGTTGTTCGAGCTTGGCCCGGGAGATCTTCATGGCAAGGTGTTTTGGTCCTGTCTGGGTGGCAGAGACATAGGGAAGGTTGATCTCGGTCTCAAGAACGGTCGAGAGCTCAATCTTTGCTTTCTCCGCAGCCTCCTTCACCCGGTTTACCGCCATCTTGTCGGTTCTTAAGTCGATCCCTTCCTGTTTCCTGAATTCCGCTGCAATCCATTCGAAGATGGCGTTATCCATGTCGGTTCCGCCAAGCTGCGTATCGCCGGATGTTGCAAGAACGGTGAACGTGCCCCCCCCGAATTCCATGATAGTGACATCGAGCGTGCCCCCGCCGAGATCGAAGACGAGGATCTTGTACTCGCCGCCCCGGTCAAGGCCGTACGCCATCGATGCGGCAGTCGGTTCGTTGACGAGTCTCACCACATCGAGCCCGGCAATCTTTCCGGCATCCTTTGTTGCGGTGCGCTGGTTGTCGTTGAAGTAGGCCGGGACCGTGATCACCGCTTTTGTAACCGGTTCCCCGAGAAACGCTTCTGCGTCCCGTTTAATCTTCTGGAGGAGAAATGCAGAGATCTGCTGGGGTGTATAGGTCTTCCCGTAGATCCTGTACGTGTGATCTGTTCCCATCTTCCGTTTTGCCGCAGTTACCGTGCCTTCCGGATTGCTCACTGCCTGCCGCCGTGCCGGTTCCCCGACAAGGAGCTGGTTGTCCGGGGTGAAGGCTATGTACGAGGGGAACATCTTGCCGGCGACGGTTGCCCCTTCTGCCGAAGGGATAATCGTCGGCTTTCCCCCGAGCATCACCGCAGCCTCGCTGTTCGATGTACCAAGGTCAATCCCGATAATCTTCTCTTTGCCCATATCACTCACCTTTGTCCTGTGCGACAGGTTCCGCAATCATTACTTTCGATGGCCGGATCACTTTCGATCGCAACCGGTACCCCTTTGAAAGGTCCGAAAGGACCGTGCCCGGCTCCTTGTCGCACTGTTCGCTGCATATGGCCTCATGGAGGCCCGGGTCGAACTTTTTCCCGACACAGACGATTGGTTCCAACCCGTATCCGGACAGGATCTTTGACAATTTTTTGTAGATCATCTCCACGCCCTCGCGGTTCTTTTCCTGTCCGAGAGAAGGCAATGCACGTTCGAAATCGTCGAGAACGACAAGGAGGTCCTTAATCAGGCTTTCGTTTGCATGAGCGACAACTGCGGCCTTCTCTTTCTCCGACCATTTCCGGTAATTGTCAAAGTCTGCCTGAAGGTATTTCAGCCGGTTCAGCCGGTCTTCTGCAAGCTGGGTGCGCTCCTGCAGTTCCTTTTTTATCTGGTCGAGTTCTTCCGTTGGATCGCCATCCCGGGGAATGGAGTATCCCGCCTTTTTCTCCTGCATTCATCAGTCGGACAGGGGATGCCACCAGTAGTGACGGATGAATTCGGCATAGTATTCTCCGGTATGGCGCCCGCTGCAATTGACGGAAATGCCTCCGGTTCTATACCGGGAAACCACATCCGGGATACCTGCCGCATGGAGGTCCGGCATCGTCATGAAATTGCGCCAGAAGTCCGCGAGATCGTCTCCTGCCATAATGAATGTGGTGCCGGCCTTTGAAACGGGGATAATAATCACCCGGTTCCTGTATTACCGGGAGAATTTTAAAGGGACTTTGTCAAAATCCAGATTTTGAAGCAATTTTTGAAACAATGGAACGGATTTTGCAGGAGTGGCGGCAGAAGCATAAAAAGAATCGGTCTGCCTGAAACGTGACCGCATCCGCCTCACAAAAAAAATCGCAGATCACGGTCTGCCACCCGTACCGGGAAGCGTTTCAGCACTCCCGTTCAGGATGTGCTGGAAGACGAGCTTGAAGTCATTCAGTTTCTGGGAGATGTACTTCCTCCCTTTTTCCGTCGGGCAGTACAGCTTGGACTTTCCCGACATCCTGATCTCAAGGTACCCGCTCTGCTGGAGTTCATAGAGCAGGGTATAGACCCGTGCCTGCGGGATGAGCACGTTGTACCGGTTATGGATCTCATGGACGATCTCATAGCCGGAGATTGGTTTACTTAAGAGGGAGAGGACAACCGGCTCCAGCGATTTTTTTACAACATCGTCAATGGTTGCCTGCGGGACAACGGAGACCGACTCCGCGGGGAACGAGTGATGGGCGAAGGATAATGTTGTATCTTTTCCCGTCGATACGATGATCTTCCCGATCCCCTCGGCGATCGATTTGATAAGGGTATGATCGATGGTCCCGATATTCAGCGCGACGATTCCCGAGACCGGGATTCCCGCCGATTTCTTTGACAGGAGCAGTTTTTTTATCGCGAGGATGCTCTCAAACTCCTCGATCTCGGAGAAATCGAGAAAGACCCTGAGATCGTTGTTTTCATCGTTATCCCGGCCTGTTTCCGTGCACTTTTCAAGGATCGCGAGAAGCCCGGATACCTCGTTTCTTTTCAGCCGGCAGGTGTGCAGCTGTTTTTTCTGGATCTCCTTTAAGAAGTGCCGGTGAACCGTGGACTGGAAATAGGCAAACAGGTTGCGCCCCCCTTTCCTGATGCCCTCTTCGAGCGCGAACTTGAATATCGGTTCTTTCGTTATCTGGTCCGTATAGAGGAAGAGGACGACATCGGTGAAAATATCCTTTAAAAGGACCGTCCTGACCTCCGGGAGATCGAGGTATACCGGGGTTTCCCCGCCCGTCTCGTCCCCGGGGGTGCCATGGTCTGCCTGCTCCTTTGCGGCTGCTTTTGCTGCCGCTATCTGTTCTTCGGCAGCTTTTCGGAACAGCGCCACTTCGATGGCAGCTTTGATCTCCATCTCGTTGAAGGGTTTTACAATATACCCGTACGGTCGCACCTGTTTGGCTTTTTCGATGATCGCATCGTCGGCATACGAAGTGACAAAGACCACCGGGATATCCAGTTCGTCGGTAATTACCTTTGCCGCCTCGATGCCGTTATACCTGCCCGGCATTACGATATCCATCAGAACCAGGTCCGGTTTTGTCCGTTTTGCCTTCTCGATGGCATCTTCTCCATTGGCGGCCATTGCTGCGACGGTATACCCCATCGCGCTGAGGCGTTCTTCCAGCTGCATCGTGATGATGGCTTCATCATCAACTACGAGTATCTGCGACATCGTGCCTGCTCTCCGGTTCCCGGAGGGGAAATTCCATCATTACTTCTGTTCCTTCTGTGCCGTCGATTACAAGCGAACCCTGGAGCTGGTGCTGGATGAGGGTCCGGATGAGTTTGAGCCCGAGGCTGCTTGACCTGCCGGCATCGAAATCCTTTGGAAGCCCGATCCCGTCATCATGGATGACGATGCGCACCTGCCCGCTCTCCTGGGATATGGCGATGCGGATGGTTCCTTCCTTCCGCCCCCGGAACGCGTGTTTGAACGAGTTGGAGAGGATCTCGTTGACCACAAGGGCGCAGGGGATCGCCTGGTCTACCGGCAGGAATACCGGATCGGACGTGATCTCGCAGCTGATCCTGCGTGCCTGGACGGCATAGATATTTGTCATGGCAGCGAGCTGGTCTCGGACCTGCCCTTCAAAATTGATCCGGTCGAACTGTTTGCTCTCGTAGAGGCGCGTGTGGATCTGGGCCATCGTCTGGATCTTCATCATCATGTCCGTTAAGATGCTTGTTGTCGCCTCATCGGAGGTCCGCATCCGTGTCATGTCAAGCAGGCCGGATATCACCTGGAGGTTGTTCTTGACCCGGTGGTGGACCTCGCGGATCAGGGTCTCCTTCTCCCTGAGGGCGGCAATGTTCTTCTCTTCGGCAATCTTGCGTTCCGTGATATCCTGGCCCTGGGCAATCGTCGATAAGACCGTAGTCCCGTCTGCCTCACAGATCGTTGCGGAATTCCAAAGCACGATCCTTGTCCCGCCGGCCACGTGCAGGATGGGGATCTCGACCGATTCCCACCGTTCGCCGGTGAACGTCTTCCTGATCAGGTCCATCGATGCATCCCGGCTCGCCGCAGGAAAGAGGATGTCGAGGGATTTTCCCATCACGGAATCTGCGGGGCGCCCGGTCAGGTGCTCGAACGCCCGGTTGAACAGGGTTATCCGGAACCGGGAATCCCAGACAATGATCGGGGCATTGGCATGGGAGATCAGGTTTTCGAGGTAGAGGCTCGTCTTCCGAAACCCCCGTTCGGCATCCATCTGCCGGGTGACATCGTAGGCGATCTCTGCCGCGCCGGTCACATTTCCCCGGTCATCCCGGAGGGGTGTATGGGAGATGCTGTACATCCTCCGGTACCGGGCAGCATCGCCGAATTCCAGGGTCTGGTTCACGCTCTCTCCCCGGAGTACCCTGCCCCATTCCCCTGCAACGACCTTCTGCTGCTCCGGCATGTGGTCGAACAGGTCGACGATACTCATGCCGAGCGCGACATCCTTTCCGGCAAGTCTCCGGATCTCCTCGCGGTACGCCGCGTTGAAAAAGATGAACCGGAACTGCGTGTCGACAACCGCGACGATTACATCGCTCCGGCTGGTTGTTGCGTGCAGCAGCGCGGTTACCTGCTGCGGGTTCAACCGGTTTTCAGGTACAGCATCAAACGCTCCTGCGGATTCTCCCGTGGTATTTCCCTGGTGACATGCCGTGCTCTCATATTTCACGATCCCGTCGCATCCCACCAGACTCAGAGTGCCCTTTGCCTGCACAGGTATCGTCGCTGTTTTCCGGTCTTCCAATGATCCCGGATCGGTCATGGTGCCTGCCGGGATAGTGTGCCGGGAACAGCAGGGGTAGTGCCTCGCAGTGTCCGAACCAGACCTGCATCCCGTAACCTGCGGAACATGGACAGGACTCCTGCGCTTTTCCCGCTTCGAATCTGTATTTTCATGCAAGTAATACTCTGTTCTGTCTTCCGGGGAGTATAAATCTCCTTGAATTATGGATAAGCCGGCCTCTATGATTTAAATTTTTTTAAGAGACATAAAAAGCAGTATCCGATGTTCCATTTTTTGAAACAACGGGAATCCCTGTATGGACAATCATCCCCCCGATCTTTAACGGGGATAAAATTCAGGGATGCACCCGCGGATTTTTCCTAAAATCGCTGCCTGGCGACGATTCCTTCACCGGAACAGGTCGTGAAGCGATATCCGGTACTGGCCGAGTTTTCCCCCGAAGTCCGAAGCGCCGATATACCGCGCTCGCCCGGTTGCCGTTGCCGCCAGAATGCCCGTCTTCATTGCCGCCCTGACGCACGGTTCGTCGATCCCGTTGATCACGATCTCGAAGATCGATCCGATACCGTCGGGAACTTTCGAATCGGGAATCCGGTCTTTCAGCACGGGGCAGAAGGCATGGCTGGTGCTCGCCGGCATGGGAAACCGGTAATTCCGGGACCCGACCTTTGAGCCGGATGCAACGACGCCGCCCGGAAAGCTGGTGATAACCCCCTGCATGCCGGCAATGGCAGCGGTTCCTGCTTTTGCGGCAGCGAGTGCCGGGGACCGGTCCTCTCCCATGACAAGGAAGTTTCCTCCGGCAACACCCTTCACGATCCCGAACCGTTCCTCCCCGATATATTCCCCCTGCATGACGGGGATCTTCCAGCATGCACGGTTGCCAACCCCGCACCGCTCTTCATACCCGTCCCCGAAGTAGTGCATCCGCAGGTAGAAACGGTCCCTGGCATCCGGCAGGCCGTCGAAGGCCGAGACAGTCGGGACCGGCAGTACACACTGGGAGACCCGGGCTGCAACATGCTGCCGCATCTGCTTCTTCTCGCCGCAGATCAGGATCGAGAAACCCACCCGTCCGTCCGGTGTCTCCCCCGGTGCAAGTTCACGCTCGATCCCTGCCTCGCAGGGGCACCCGATCCGGGACGATGCAAAGCCGGTTGCTGCAACCGCGGCATGGTACGCCCATTCGCGTTCGCCGGTGATGATAACCCGGGATACCCAGACCGGAAACGCCTCGGCAGATTCGTCAAGGATTATTGTACCGGAGATCTCCATACCGTTCAGCAGGACCCGTCTGAGTAGACAATGCCCTCCTCGGTTATGATGCAGTTCATCCGGATGTCGTTTGAGTCTACCGGCACCCGCTCCGCCTCCTGGCAGGAGAACGCGATCCCGATCTTCCGGATCCGGGGATTCTTTGCAAGGAACCGGTCATAGTACCCTGCGCCATACCCGAGCCGCCCGCCTGCCCGGTCGAACCCCAGCATCGGGAGGATGATGGTGCTGATATCCGCCGGGTCAGCCGGGATCTCGTTCCCGATCGGCTCCGGAACACCGAAGGTGCTGGGCACAAGGACGGAGAGGTTGTGGATATAGGAAAGCCTGAGGCTGACGTCCTTCGTGACAATGATCGGGACAACGACCGGGGTGTTCCGGTCAAGCAGGGACGCGATGATCGGGGTGGTGTTGGCCTCCTGCTCTTTTGCCGAGTAGACGAGGACGGTGTCCCCGTTGTGGATGGTGTTAAGGACGTGCCGGCAGATCTTCCTGCTCTTTTCGAGCCGTTCTTCCGGCAGGAGTGCGCCCCTTCTCTCCCGCATCACCTGCCGGAGCCGGTTCTTCTCTTCCCTCATGGGAGATACTGGAGCCGGAGTGGTATTTATGGTTTGCAATCGGGACCCGGACATCCCCTGCAATCCGCGCATTTATCACCATGAACGGAAAGAACCGGCAGATCATGCAGTATGAGCATCTTTTTGGCCCGGTCCGGTCCCGTAGGCTTCAGCGATCGCTCGGCGTGGATCTGGTCCCGATGCGGATCTGCACGTTCAACTGCGTGTACTGCGAGTGCGGCACGGTGCCCGCGTTCTGCACAGAACGGAGGGTGTTCTTCGACGAACGGGAGGTCATTTCCGAGCTCTGCGATTTCCTGCAGGACTCCCCGCCCCTTGACTTCCTGACCTTCTCGGGGTCCGGCGAGCCCACGCTCTCTCTCTCGATTGGGCCCGTGATCCGGTTCTTAAAACAACAGTTCCCGCAGTACCGGGTCGCGGTTCTCACAAACGGGAGCCTTCTGGCGGATCCCGGCGTCCGAAGAGATCTTCTGCCTGCCGATGTCGTGCTCCCCACGCTCTCGTCCGTAAACGAAGAGACGTTCAAGGCGATCCACCGCCCCGCACCGGGGATCCGGCTCGCCAGCATCATTGAGGGAATAACCGAGTTCCGGAAGGAATATTCCGGCGCGATCTGGCTCGAAGTTTTCGTCATCCCCGGCCTGAACACGACCTACGAGGAGATTGCAGGACTCCGCGGGATCCTGCGCACGATCCTGCCGGACCGTGTCCAGCTCAACACCCTCGACCGGCCTGGCACCGAGGAATGGGTGCGGGCATCGGGTGCGGGGGAACTGGAGAGGATGAAGTCCCAGCTCGCCTACCCCTGCGTGGACAACCTCGCCCTGCCAGGGTTTACCGCCCCGCTGCCCCCGGTAAGGATCTGGCGCAGCTGAGAGAGCCCCCGGATGAATGGTATGTATCATAGTTTCATGGCCTTTATTTTCCGAGTGCTAAAATACACATAGGCCGGTGAATCATGAACCCATTAATGAACCCCTCATTCAGCCGGTTCAAACGAGAAGTCCGGCACTTCCATCGCATCGCGATCCTCAATATCGTCTTTGCCGCTCTTGCTATCGCACTGGGGATATCGTATATCGTCATGGCAGTAGCAGGGCAGAATACGGGGATTTTCTCCCCGGATCTGCGGATCCTCACGGGCATGCTTGCCCTGGTTTCGTTCGGACTTGGCATCAGCTGGCTCCTGTCCACAAAACGGGTCTTTACCGGTGTCGCCGCAATCAAAGGCGATCTCGATTCCCTGGGCGATATGGGTACTGAAGAGCAGGTCACCTGCCTGATCGTCCGGATGCTCGCCCATTACCGCGGGAACAAGGCGACCATCCGGAAGATGATCCTTGTCTGCACGGCGGGCGGTTGTGTCTTTTTCCTTCTTGGGATTGCCGACAGCCTTGAAACACTGGCAATCACCGGGACAGGCGGGGAATTCACCCTCAATGCCATGTACCTCATCCCGCCGATGTTCGTCTCGCTCGGTATTGCCATGGTAAGCCTGCTCTCTTCGTATTATTTCCATACATTCTCAATGACCTGGGACCGGCGCCTCTGTACGATCGATGAATCGGAGTGCACCCTGAAACAATCGCTGGGGCAGGAAGAAGCATGAGCGGGAGGAGGACGGTATACGAGATCTACTGGGAGATCCTTGTCTATTGCAGATCCCCCCGCTCGTTCACGGCCATCATCAACCGGTGCGACCTGAACTCGAAGATTGGGCAGGAGCATATCGGGTTTCTTGTTGCACGGGGATACCTTGAGGCTTCAGGGGACGGGGAGCGTCCGGGTTACCGGGCAACGGAAAAATCCGCGGAATACATCGCGCTCTTTTCCCGGATGTACCAGGATCTGTTCGGGTCAGGCCCGGACTTCCGGCTCTAAGGAGATGTGGCAGGGGAAAAATCGCGGTACCCACGAGGTACCTGTTTCTTTGTTTTTCTATCAGACAGGATACGGCATGGATCTTGCGTTGCCGGTGCCGGTCCTCTTTGGGGTTACGGTGTTATGTCCCGGCATGCCGGGCAATACAGCGCATAATCCCGGATCCCTTCGTTCCAGGGTGTAAAACTGATGCAGACTGCCGGTTTGGCGCCATGGATCCGGCAGTACACCTTCCCGTCACCAGCCCGGAAAAAGAAGGGACAGGACCGCATCTTCTTTCCATCCGGCGAGACCCAGTAATCGATACGGGCAATCCGTGGGAAGTCCTTCATGGTGAGGGAGGACCCGGTTGTCCTCGTGCCATCGGAAAAACGGATCCCGACATGTCTGAGGATGTCCCTGCGGTCGTTGACAATCCACGGGATGATATCCTCAACGATCCCCTTCTGGTCCCACCCCCATTTCTCGCAGCACTTTCCGCACTGGAGACAGTCCTGTTGTTCGCTCACAAATCCTGCCCCAAACCCCTATACACTTGTATAAGCAGGAGGATGGGATAGTTTTTTTTGGCCGCCCGGTTTTTGGGAGCTCCGGTTCCCGTACCGGAACAGGTGCAGATGGTAACGTTCTCCTATGAGCCCAGGGGGAAAATGGATTCCCGGGGGTACCCGGATGCTCTGTTCCGGGTTGGTATGGCAGGATAACATTTATCTTCCGGAAGCCGTATCCATCTCCTGTCAGGGAGAGGATCTTGCCATGGAGACTATGATCGGAAGGGTAACCCATTACTACCCGAAAGTCGGTGTTGCCGTTGTAGTCCTTGAGGATCATCTCGCATTCGGGGACCTGATCCATATCAAGGGGCCAAGCGACGACTTCCACCAGACGGTGGGCTCGATGGAGATCGATCACGAGAAGATCACCGATGCAGACAAGGGAGACGATATCGGTATCAAAGTGAACCAGCGGGCTCATCCAGGGGATTCTGTATACCGGGAAACCTGACCGGCACATCGCGTGAATTGGTACCGGAAAATTGATCAAGGGAACTACCGGAGGTTTTACTCAACCTGAACGTTTCCGGTATATTTCAGAAAGAGACTTTTATTACACCCGGGATCCGGGACCCGGAAATGACCCCGGTGGACGCAGGGGTATATCCGGATTTCAGGGGTTTCACCAGTCTGGAAATGCTGATAGCTGATTATTGCTGACTACTCATCAGCCCCTGCGCAGTCGAAGAGGGCTGTAATATTCCCGGCACCGGGGAGATCGGTGACCGGGCTGCAGCTGCTCTCAACCCAGGTTACGATTGCGCTGTTTCCCGTACCCCCATCCATTCCTCCTCCGGACGCAACGAAGTACCGGACCGTTCCGTTCTTCACCAGATCCCGGAACTCTTCAGGAGTAAGTGGCTGGTCGGTTCCGAGGAATCCGCCGAGAGCCATGACAGGCTTTCCGGTAGCGATGATGAGCCCGGATGCGGGCCGGGTCCCGGTCGTTGCGGCAAGATAGGTCTCGCCATCGAAATGTGCAAGGAGGTATGCCGCAAGTTCTTCGGTTGAACTGCCGCCGGTGTTTCCTGTGCCCCCGCCATCGGTCGGCATAGTGGCCCCCCCGGCACCCGCCTGACCGCTGACATCCGGCTGTAACCTGTCGGGACTGGATGCGGTCAGGTTGCCGGCAACAGGCGGCATGTTCCCATTCACGCTTTGACCGTTGTCCTGACCTGGCAGTACCATGGTCCCGGGCCGCCCGGTCATGGCGTCATACCTGGCACCCGGTCCGCTGAAATTGGCCTGCATTTGGTTACCCCCGGAGTTCCCGCCCTGCGGCCCTGCTGTCGGCAGGGTATCTCCCCCGCTGTAGCCCATCGGCGTGCAGGCCCAGGCAACCGGTGCGGCAAAGAGGATCGCAAGGGTAATGAGGATGGCAGCTGCCGGCAGCTTCCCGGAGGAGTTCTTTCCAGTCGTGCGAAGACCTGTAAGAAGGATGAACGAGAGTATTGTCCCTGTAAAAACGACCGGGATGAGAAGTCCTGAAAAGTCAGGATCGTACAGGAGGATCCGGACCTCCAGAAGTCCGGTAATAAGGACCGCCGCAACAAGCAGCCACCCTGCCGGGCCTTCCCGTTGCCAGGCTTCGTACATCCCGATAAGCCCGGTCCCCACAAGGGCTGCAAGCGGCGGCGCGATCGTGGCAAGGTAGTACGTATGCCAGAACCCCGACGTGAAACTGAAATAGAGGAGACCGGGGAAAAGCCAGAGTACCATCGCTGTCAGGGTGAGACCCTTCTCACTGAAGTAACCCGCACCGGAAAGCCCCTTCATCGGGAACGATACCGGTCTTCTCACCCATGCGAGAAGGCCGATGAGCGCGAGAGGAAGGAGCCAGGAGATCTGTCCTGCGATGTCGGCGTCATAGAACCGGAATATCCCCCGGGTGCCTTGTCCGCCCATGTCTCTTGTGCCGCCCGGCTGTGAGGGCATACCAGATCCATCCGGCAGTCCTCCGGCAGCGGACACCCGGGTCTCGTTGTAGGACCGGGATCCCGGCCCGGGCGATCCGGCTGCAAAGTTTCCGGGCCTTCCTCCGGAACTGTTGCCTGATGCCGTGAAGGGACCGGCGCCTCCCCCACTCATGCCGTTTTCCGTACTTTCCAGCCGCTCGATACCATTATGGCCGAACATGAGCCCGAAAACAGTGTTATCGCCGCTGCTGCCGATATACGGGCGCTGGTCGGCAGGGATACAATCGACAGCGACCGCCCATGAGAGGGAGACGATGAGGAGAATGAGAATGGCCGCTGCCAGGTGGAGAGTTTTCCGGCGGAACGGGATTGATGTCCCGAGGACGTAAACGGCAAGGATCGCGGGCACCACAATAAAGGCCTGGATCATCTTGATATTGAACCCGATACCGACGAGGACTATTGCGAAGGCGAGATACCGGAAGGAGTTTTCCCGTGCGGCTTTAAGCGATGCCCACACCGCGAGAAGGATGACGAAGATGAGCTGGAGATCCATGGTTTGGTTGCGGGCTGTAGCGACGAAAATGGGGGTTATTGAAAGGGCGAACGCCGCAACGAGCCCGGCAGGTTTCCCGAACGGGCGGGCGACGATGCAATACATGAGCGCGGCCGATGCGACACCCGCGAGCACCTGCGGGAGATCAAGAACCCAGCCGCTGTACCCGAGAATTGCGGCAAACGCTGCCTGGACCCAGAGCCCGACCGGGGGTTTATCCACGGTGATGAATCCCGCGGCATCGAACGAGCTGAAGAACGCTGCTGCCGGGTTTGCGAGCATGCTCCGCACGGCTGCTGCATAGTAGGTGTTGGAAAATCCCTGGTTCCAGAGGTTCCAGATATCCAGGAATGCTGAAACAAACAGGATGCCGGCAAGGATGATCTCCGGTTTATGTGTGGAAATGAAGTTACCGGTCATTGAGTTTCCCCATCAGGATATGCTCTGGCCATGGGACTGGCGAATCTGCCGTCCCCCGTCATTGTCTAATTAATTTTACATATTGTCATTTAAACTTTCCTTAGCCTGGCGGCCAGCTGGACAGAGAATATCCAAAATCCAGGAATGGATCGGTCCGGGTGTAAAAATGTCAGGAGGGATTTTTGGAAGTGTCCGGGAAAAGATCCGGTTAAACCATGATCAGGCAGGGACGGAAATGCCGGGATATCATGTATTCCGTAAAAAAAATAACAAAAAATTACTCCGGTTCCGGCGCAACCGTTTCCCCGTTCGCTGGTTCCTGCGGCACTACCGCCACACCGACGACCTTGTCTCCCTCATCAAGGCGCATGATCCTGACACCCCTCGTGCCGCGGCCGGTGATCCGGATCTCGTCGACTTTCATCCGGATCACGATGCCGGAGGCGGTCATTACAACGATCTCGTCATTGTCGGCAACGGCACGCGACTCGATAACGACGGCATCCCGTTCCAGCTGGATGTTCCGGACCCCCATCGTGCCCCGCCCGTGCCCCCGGAAATCGTCGAACTCGGTGCGTTTCCCAAAACCGACATCCGAGATGGTCAGCAGGTGGTCCTTTGCAAGCAGGGTGATCGCGCAGATCGTATCGCCGCTCCTGTCCCTGAGTTTCATCCCGCGAACGCCCTGCGCATTCCTGCCAACCGTCCGTATGGTCTCTTCATGGAACCGGAGGCTCTGGCCAAACCGCGTCGTGAGCACGATCTCGTTGGTGCCGTCGGTTGCGATCACATCGATCAGCTGGTCGTTCTGGCGCAGCGTGATCGCATTGATCCCTGTGGACCGGGGATTTGCAAACTCGTCCTGCGGGATCTTGATGACCTGCCCGAGTCTTGTTGCAAAGACAAAGAACCGGTCGTGGCGGAAGTCCCGGACCGGGATGACGGTTGTTACGACCTCGTCTTTCAGGTTGAGCAGGTTTACTATCGGCTTGCCTTTTGCCGCACGGGAACTCTCGGGGATCTCGTAGACCTTGAGCCAGTACAGGCGCCCGATGTTCGTGAAGCAGAGCAGGTAGTCTTTCATGCTCGCAACAAAGATCGCATTCACGACATCGTCTTCCTTGGTCAGCATACCGGTGATGCCGTGCCCGCCCCGCCGCTGGTTCCGGTAGGTATCGAGATCCGTACGCTTGATGTAGTTCGCCGTCGTGATCGAAACAAGTACCTGCTTGTCCTCGATCAGGTCCTCGGTTGAGAGATCCCCGGCCGCAAGTGTGATCCGGGTGCGCCGGGCGTCGCCGAACTTTTCCGAGACTTCCTTAACCTCGCGGCGGATCTCGTCCTTGATGTTTCCCTCGGATTCGAGGATCTTCTTCAGCCGGGAGATCTCCGTTTCGAGGGATCCCTTCTCGTCGTTGATCTTCTGCTGTTCAAGGGCGGCGAGCCTGCGCAGCTGCATCTGGAGGATCGCATTTGCCTGCGCCTCGTCAAGGCCGAACTTTGCAATGAGGGCTTCGCGGGCGGCATCGACGTTTGCGGATCCACGGATGGTTGCGATCACGTCGTCGATCTTCGCGAGGGCGAGGAGGAGCCCTTCGAGGATGTGGACTTTTTCAAGGGCCTTTTTCAGGTCGAACTCCGAGCGCCGCCGGATCACTTCGATCCGGTGCCGGACAAAGGTCTCGATAAGGTTGGGGAGCGTGAGGATCCGTGGCTGGTTGTCGACGATTGCGAGGTTGATGATCGAGAAACTCGATTCGAGCGCCGTGTGCCGGTAGAGGTTGTTGAGGATCACCGGCGCCATCGTTCCCTTGCGGAGCTCGAAAACGACCCGGATCCCCTCCTTGTCGGACTCATCGCGGATATCGGATATCCCGTCGATCCTTTTATCCTTGACCATGTCGGCGATCGCTGTGATCCACTGGGCTTTGTTGACCTGGTAGGGGAGCTCGGTGACGATGATGCGATCCCCGCGGGCCCCGCTTGTTGCCTCTTCGATGGTCGCGACACCCCGGACAACAACGCGGCCCTGCCCGGTGGTATAGGCGGCAAGGATGCCGTCGGTACCCATCATGATGCCGCCGGTCGGGAAGTCGGGCCCGGGCATCACTTTCATCAGGCTGATGACGTCGACAGAGGGATTGTCAAGGTACAGGTTGACCGCCGCACAGACCTCGCGGAGGTTGTGGGGCGGCATCTTCGTTGCCATCCCGACGGCAATCCCGTCCGTGCCGTTCACGAGCAGGTTGGGGATCCTGGAGGGAAGGACGACCGGTTCCTTGAGCGACTCATCGTAGTTCGGGGAAAAGTTGACGGTCTCCTTGTCAAGGTCCTGTAAAAGTTCCTCGGCATAGGGGAAGAGCCGGACCTCGGTGTACCTGCTCGCCGCGGCAGAGTCGCCATCGATCGAACCGAAGTTTCCCTGCCCCTGTACGAGCATGTGCCGGTAGGAAAAGGGCTGGGCCATCTTCACAATGGTGTCGTAGATGGAGGCGTCGCCGTGCGGGTGGTACTTACCCATTACGTCACCGACCACCCTCGCGCTCTTCTTGGTGGGCTTGTCGCTGGTGTTGCCCATCTCCCACATGCCGTACAGGCACCTGCGGTGGACCGGCTTTAAGCCGTCGCGTGCATCGGGGATTGCACGCCCGATAATGACGCTCATCGCGTAGTTGATGTACGCGACCTTCATCTCCCTCTCGATGCTGATCGGCTCCACCTTGTGTGTTATGACGTTTTCAGCGGGGGGGGCCTCAGATGTCAAGGTTCGTCACC
>CAZNLI010000009.1:0-41054 GCA_964574125.1 uncultured Methanoregula sp. | reverse complement strand
GGTTACCGGGCTCGTGGTCTAGTGGTTTTGACGTCGCCCTTACACGGCGAAGATCGCCGGTTCGAATCCGGCCGGGCCCATACCAAAACAAAAAAGTTACTTTCCTTTTGTGATTGTAAGAAGCCGGATTGTAAAAGTCAGGTTTTCCCCGGCTAGCATATGGTTGGCATCGATTGTCACCGTGCTTTCGTTGACACCGGTAACCTTCACGCGGCTCGATGTGCCGGAGGGGTTGGTAATCGTGTAAAACATCCCAACCTCGGGCTGGGTATCTGACGAGAACATCGACCGGTCCAGGGTGTAGACGAGGTCGGACTGGTATGCCCCGTATGCCTGGTCATAGGGGATATGGACCGTTTTTACCTCGTCCTTTTTCATATTGGTAACCGCATTCTCGAAGCCGGGGATCATCGTATGCGCCCCGAGCGTAAACGAGAGCGGGGTTTTGTTCACGTTCGAATCGAAGACGGATCCGTTGTTGAGTTGTCCGACATATGCAACCGAGACGGTATCCCCAAGCTGTGCAACCGGCGGAACCAGCGCGACATAGAGCACTACAGCAACGACCATCACGGCAACAACCCCTGCCCCCGCGTAGGTAAGGGTCCGTTTCTTCTCCGCTGCCTGTTCCTTCCCTTTAACCTTCTCAGATTTTTTCATCACAGCTGATTGGTGGTTTGTGCGTTTATCCTCTTTTCCTTCCGGGTCTGATGCCGCGATTCCTGTATTTGGGATACCTCTTTTTACAGGAGGAGTAATACTGCATACGGAAATGGCAGTGACCGGCATCCCAAGGGCGCTCCTGTATGAAGGTACCGCGATCCATCGTCTCATAACCGATGAGATTGCGACCCTGCGCGAACAGCAGCAGGTATTAAAAAAGCAGGGCAGGACCGGCATTATCACTGCTGTTATCCTCGTTCTCTGCGTTGCTGCAAACGTCGCCGCGCTCATTCTGCTGCCGGAATATCCCGCATTCTTCATCACAGCCAGCTGTTACCTGTACATGGTCTACTTCATCACGCTCCTTATTCCCCTCGGCAGGGGGACGTTCCGGTTTCCGCTCGAAGAGATCCGGCAGTTCTTTTCGACCCTCTACACAACCGGCATCATCCAGACCACCGACAGGTTTGCCCGGATCTTCCTGGACGCCTTTTTCATCAACTCCCGGGCACTCTGCTCGGGATTTGTGCTCATCTTTTCGCTGGATATCGTCTATGCCCTTGCATGGTACCATGCCGGGATGATCCCCCCGCCTGCCCTGCAGATCATCCTCTTCCAGGCGGTTGCAATCCTGGTCTTCTATTTTTTTCTCTGGCGGTTCGAGCCGGGCACCACGCAGTTCCGGGAGGAGATCCGCGGCATCAGGGGAGCATTTACCGGCAAGTGGTACCCGTCCTGGGCCATTACGCTCCTGTTCGGAACGGCAGCTCTCCTCGTCCTTCTCGTAATTATTTCGACGATCATCCTGCTCCCGGGCATGACCGTGCAGACGTTCCTTTCACTCTCCGGGCTAAAAAGCGTCGAGCATTTCTTCATAGTCACCGGGCTCCTGCTTGTAAGCCAGTATTTTATCGTCCGGTTCTTCCACGGGATCGCGAGCGAACGGATGGCAGCGCAGTTCTCTGAAATCCGGATCACCGCCCTCCAGTCGGTGGATGAGAAACAGGAACCGGCAGGTTCGCCTGACAACGGGAGCGAAGGGTTTGGCAAAACAATGTCCGAGGAAGAGATGCGAAACGCTGCCGGCGCCCTCCTGGAATCGAGGATTTACCGGCTTGACCGCCAGACACTCTGGGGCACCTTCCCGGTTTTTCTCGTCAACCTCGACTTTTCAGTTGTCTTCGACAAACAGGTGCTGGGCGCAATCACCGGGTACCTGAAAGGTGCGGGATTACGGGAGTCGCATAAAGAGGAATGACCGGGGCCTGTCCGGAATACAGTGACCCGGAATGGCAGAATGCGCTTTCTCCCCCGTCCATTCCGCGAGTATCACGATTACACGTTATTTATAGGTTAAGAACGCACCCTATGGTGTTGGATATGACCGAAGAAGGAGTGCGCATCGCGGAGGTGGCAGGGAGAAAAGTCCAGTGGGATCCCGCCCAGATGCGGAAGATCCAGGAGCATCCCTGTTTTTCCGAGAAAGCCTGTCATGGTTTTGGCAGGTGCCATATCCCGGTTGCGCCCAAGTGCAATATCCAGTGCAATTACTGTATCCGTGACTTTGACTGCGTGAACGAGAGCAGGCCCGGGGTGACGACACGGGTTCTCAATCCCGACGAAGCCATGGACATGGTGAAAAAAGTCATTGATAACTATTCGTATATCAAGGTGGTCGGAATCGCGGGTCCCGGCGATCCCCTTGCAAACGAGGAGACATTCGAAACCCTCCGCCGGCTCCACGAGAAGTATCCCAATGTCATAAAATGCATCTCAACAAACGGTCTTCTGCTGCCGGATAAGATTGACCTGCTCCAGAAATACGATGTCGGGAATATCACCGTAACCATGAATGCGGTTGACCCGGAGATTGGGGCAAAGATCTACCAGTTTATCGATTACAAGGGCAAGCGGTACACTGGTATCGAGGGAGCAAAGATCCTGCTCTCCCAGCAGCTCAAGGGGATCGAAGAGGCGGTAAAACGCAACATGATCGTAAAGGTGAACACGGTCTATATCCCCGGCATCAACGAAGACCACATCCCCGCAATCGCAAAGAAGGCCGGGGAGATGGGGGTCTACACGTTCAACCTCATCCCGCTCATTGCCCAATATAAGTTTGCCAATATCACTCCGCCCACCCAGGAGATGAAGAAGAAGATGCAGGACGAATGTTCGAAGTACGTCCGGCAGATGCGCCACTGCCAGCGGTGCCGTGCCGATGCGATTGGAAAACTCGGGCATGATATCCAGTCATGCATCTACTCCAAAGACTGATTTTTTCTTTAACGTTTCCGACCCTTAAAAAGCATCCGAACGGGGATTTTTTGGATTGAAAAAAAGATCCGACAGGGAAAAATCTGCTGTCCGGCCAGTTGTGAAAATCTCAGGATTTTATGTCACTAATGATCCGGTTCAATTCCTCTATCAGCAACCGGGCATTCGCCGGGTACGCATTTTCATCCATGGTCACGATCTTTCCCTTGTAGCTCACCGAATACTGGTACAGGCCGCTTCTCCCATAGTGGGAAGGATAGTTCTCTGAAAGGTTTGCAAACTTTGCCTGTTCGAATATTGAAGCAATTCTATCCAGTTCCGTCGAATTCAGCTGGATATTCCTGCTCGCGTTCCTGGTAACGATAATCCCCGCGCCATTATCGAAGATTACCAGCCGGTCCGAGGCTGAGGAAGAGCCGCCACCCCGGTAATAATCAACAAGGATGACCGGTGCTGTCTCTTCCGAAGCTGCCGGAGCCTTTCCCCCGAGGCAACCTGACGAGATACACCCGAGCAGGATTGCTGCTGCAAGTAAAAGACCTGCCAGTCTGGTTATACGATTCCCCCCTTCTGACGTACGCAGTTCCGGATGAGTTTCATGTCAGAGCTGCAGGATATCGGGTTTTGCCTGAGGCGCTGCGGACTTCCGTTCCGGGAGCACTTCTTCGAGAGCTTTTATCAGGGTGTCGATCTTCTCGTTGTTCATGGTCACACGGAACGCTGCAAGTTCTGCGGCGTTCATGATCATGATCCCTTTCTTTTTCATCGGTACGCCATGGTCATTGACCGGGTTGATGTCGATTGCAAGCGACGCCGGGCGGTTCTTTGTCTTCGGGAGCCGGATGAGGTTGACACCTTTGACACTGGTCGCCTTGCGCTCCCAGTCCTGTCCTTCGTCAATGAATGTCCTGAGCTGTTCCGTGATTTCCATGGTAAGAACTTATAATTCATACCTATTAAAAGCCTGTCGGGAATACCGAGGGCCTCATGCATGAAATACTGTTCCGCGCCTGAAAGTATCGCTACTGGTTTCATGATACCGGACAGTATCGGAATACTCTTGCCATGACCGCTATATTGAACCATAAACGCTGCAGTACCCTTGTTCCATGCCCGGGTTCACCCTGAAGGATGACCAGCACTTTACCCTCGACCTTACACTTTCATGCGGCCAGGTCTTCCGCTGGGAGAGGCAGCCGGATGGCTGGTGGACAGGTGTTGTCGGTGACCGGGTGATCCGGATACGACAGGAGGGCAACCGGCTGGAATACTCCGGCGCCGGACGGAAGTTCATTACCCACTATTTCGCTCTCGATACAGACCTTCCTGCAATTGTCTCCTCGTTCGATCGCGATCCCGTTATCCATGCGGCAGCAGAACAATGCCGGGGGCTGCGCCTGATCCGGCAACCGCCGTGGGAGTGCCTCGTATCCTATATCTGTGCGACTAATTCCAACATCCCGATGATAAAAAAACGGATCGAACATATTGCGCAGAGGTTTGGTACCCCCATAGAGAGGGGGGAAAAAGTATGGTACGGATTTCCGGGGCCTGCCCGGCTCGCAGGCTGCTGCGATTCCATCCTCTCCGAGTGCAAAATGGGATACCGGGGACCGTACCTGCGAGAGACCGCATGTGCAATTCCTGACGAGAGCGCATGGAAGCGATCCATCGCTTCCCTTCCCTATCCGGATGCCCGGAAGGAACTGATGAAGCTGCAGGGGGTGGGGCCGAAAGCCGCCGACTGCATCCTGCTCTTCTCGTTCCAGAAATACGAGGCGTTCCCGGTCGATGTCTGGATCCGGCGCATCATGCGGGACCATTACCTCCCGTCGCTCCTGAAAGAGAAATCCCTTTCCGGGCGGGAGTATGACGCGATCCTGAGGTTTGCGAAGGAGCATTTCGGAGAATACTGCGGGTACGCACAGGAATATCTGTATGCGGCACGCGGGCCGGAGGCAAAATAGCAATATCCGATGAATAGTAGTATCCAATTGTGTGTGCGAAAAAAAGAGATGCGGGGCAGGGAGGGATGCCTGCCGGGTTATGTCCCGATATCCCAGCTGCAGAGGTATTTTTTCTGCTCTTCCGTGATCGTATCGATCGAGAGCCCGAGGGAACCAAGTTTCAGCCGTGCAACCTGTTCGTCGATCTCCTGCGGAACATCGTAGACCCCACCCTCCAGACTCTCCCCGTTCTTTGCGATGTACCGTGCACAGAGCGCCTGCAGGGCGAAACTTAAGTCCATGACCTCGATCGGGTGGCCCATGCCCTTGGGTGTTGCGAGGTTGACCAGCCGGCCTTCCGCAAGTACATGGATGGACTTCCCTTTGAGAAGGAATGTCTCGATCCCTTCGCGCTGGATGACCTTGTCGGCATGCTTTGCCAGGTACTCCATGTCGATCTCGACATTGAAATGACCGGCATTGGAAAGGATTGCCCCGTCCTTTAATTTCCTGAAATGGCGGGCGGTAATAACGCTGGTGTTCCCGGTTGTCGTGATAAAGATGTCACCGATCTCCGCTGCCTTCTCCATGGTCATGACATGGAACCCGTCCATGTGTGCTTCGAGAGCCCGCCGCGGGTCGATCTCGGTCACGATGACTTTCGCCCCAAGTCCGTGCGCCTTTCTCGCAAGTCCGCGGCCGCAGAAACCGTACCCTGCGACGACCACATACTTCCCCGCGATCAGGGAATTTGTGGTGATCATGATGGAGGTAAGCGCACTCTCCCCGGTCCCGTGCACATTGTCAAAGAACCGTTTCATCGGGGTGTCGTTGACTGCGATCACCGAGAACTCCAGCTTGCCTTCCGCTGCCATAGCCCGGAGCCGGTGGATGCCGGTTGTTGTCTCCTCGCATCCTCCGATAACCGTCTTTAAAAGGTCGCGGCGTTTTGTGTGGAGGTAATGGATCAGGTCCATCCCGTCATCGATGGTGACAACCGGGCCTGCATCGAGAACCTTCTCGATTGCGGCATAGTATTCTTCGACGGTGCAGGCGCGCTTCGCATAGCACCGGACGCCCTTTACCTTATTCAGCGCTGCCGCAACATCGTCCTGCGTCGAGAGCGGGTTGCAGCCGGTGATATGGACCTCTGCCCCCCCGGCGGCAAGCGTCCTGACAAGGTTTGCAGTCTTTGCTTCGACATGCAGCGCCATACCTATCGTCATGCCTTTGAAAGGCTTCTCTTTTCCAAACTGTTTTTTTATCGTGGCGAGCACCGGCATGAACTGGGCCGCCCATTCAATTTTCAGATCTCCTGAACCCATGCGAGCACCATGAAGCGGGATCTTCCTCCCGCTTTTTCGTATCATTCCATATGAAAGAGCACCGGAAAGGACATAAACCTCCCCCTGTCGTGTATCCGATTTGGAAAAGTACAACTATGCAGTCTGCATACCGGTATACGATGGTACTGACACGGAGGATCATCCCCTGCCTCGATCTCAAAGACGGCAGGGTCGTCAAGGGCACAAATTTTCTCCAGCTGCGCGATGCCGGAGACCCGGTGGAACTGGCCGGGCGGTACAACGAGCAGGGCGCCGATGAGGTTGTCTTCCTTGATATCACCGCATCGAAAGAGAAGCGCGGTATCATCGTCGAGGTCATAAAAAGGGCTGCCGACGAACTCTTTCTCCCCTTAACCGTCGGGGGCGGCATCCGCACCCTCGACGATATCCAGCAGATCCTCCGGGCCGGGGCAGACAAGGTCAGCGTGAACACGAGCGCAGTCCATGACCCGTCGCTGATCACCCGGGGTGCGGAATCGTTCGGCACGCAGTGCATGGTCGTTGCCATGGATGTCCGGCGGAATTACACCCCGAATCCTGATGGAACGCCTATCACCCTTCCTGATGGGAAGACCTGCTGGTACGAAGTCGTGATCTACGGAGGGAGCAAACCAACCGGCATCGACGCTGTCCGCTGGGCGCAGGAAGCGGAGCAGCGGGGGGCGGGCGAGATCCTGTTGACAAGCATGGAGACCGACGGCACGAAAAAAGGGTTTGACATTCCGGTCACGGCAGCGATATCGGAAGCGGCCGGCATCCCCGTCATCGCAAGCGGCGGGGTAGGTACGCCCGATCACTTCTTTGAGGGTTTTACTGCCGGAAAAGCGGATGCCTGCCTTGCGGCAAGTGTCTTCCACTACGGTGAATTCACGGTACGGGATGTAAAAGAGTATCTTAAGGAAAGGGGTATCCCGGTACGGCTCTGAGATCGAGCTCGACCGCGACAACCGGGTGCTCGAGCTCGAAAGCAACGAGCACGGCCGGATGAATCTCGCCAAAGATGCCCACAGTTTTTCCGTTAACGACGATATCGGCACGTCTCCCCTCAATAAAGGCCGGGTCATCTGATTCCTTCACTGAATACTCAACCGAGAGCTCGTGCAGCACGGCGTCGACGCAGGCATAGGCTTCCGAGAAGTCTGCGTCCGGGTGCGTGCTGACGCCTGCTGCCTGCTGGTGTGTCTTGCAGTCCAGCACCACGTCCCCTGTTGTAAAGAGGCGCTGGGGAAGTTCGCGGCGCCTGTTTATCGTCAGGAATTCGAGGAGCAGGGGGATGAGATCGGTCCGTACAACCGTGTTCTCGATGCTGATCGGGTGCATCACGTGGAGGGTGCCCGGTCTCTCCTGCCGCTGCATCCGCCGGAAGAGAACGTCCTCGTTTGTCAGGGTGAACGGCATCACTTCAAGATACGAAAGGCCGGCGAATACTTCCCGGACAAGCGCGGCATTGACCTGCACCGGGTGGGGTTTTCCAACGGTGAACGTCTTCGGGGGCCTGCTCTCCAGCTTGTCGTAGCCGTAGGCAATGGCAACGTCTTCGAAGATGTCCCAGTCATGCATGATATCGGCGCGGTAGCAGGGTACCTGCACCTTCACCCGGTCTGTACCCGCCGGTTCAGCACCGAAGCGCATTCTCCTGAGATACCCGGCCATCGAACCGGGTGTGAGCGTAACTCCGAGGATCCTGGAGCATTCGGAGACAGAAACCTCGCGTTCGGCAGGGGCGAGGGTCGGGGTCTGCACGCCATCGATCGCCACGCTCTCGATTGTTGCGCCGGCCTCCGCCATTGCCGTACAGATGATGTTCACCGCAACGCCAACCGCTCTCGTATCGGTGCCGGTGGTATCGAGGAGGATGTTCTTCGTATCGATGGTGACCCGGGTCCGTTCGCCGTTGATGATCGGTGGGAACGAGAGGACATGGTCGTCCCGGTCAACGATGAGCGGGAAGAGCGGGAAGTCTTTCACGATCTTTGCATAGTCCCGCCCCTTCGGGTGCCGCTCCAGGATCTCATCCATGGTCATCTCTTCAGTGTAATCGAGGGGTACGAACTTCCGGCTCCTTGGCGATGCGAGGTACCGGAACGGCGGTTTCACGGTATCCATGTCATGGATCCCGATGGCAACCTTGCTCCTGCCCCGGCCAACCGCCCAGTGGAGCGACTCCTGCAAGGACATGATGCTCTGGATCGATTCGTCATCGAACGAGACATCCCGGATCACGGCAGCCCCGAGCACGGGGCGGATGCCCGCGAGTTTCGGATCGACAGTGAAGGATATTCCCGAGGGCTTGACCGGGTATGACGGCACTCCGGTCTCGATCCCGAGATAGCCACGCATGGCCCGCGCAACACCTTCCGGGGAGAAGAGATCGGGACGATCCGGGAAGAATTCTACGTCGACGTGGTTCTCCTCGATCCGTTCAATATCCGAGCCGATCAGGGGAACCTTCTCGATGATCGTTTTCCTGTCAGCCTTTGTGAGACGTTCGAGATACTTGTAGGGGAGGGTGATGACCGCCATCTCAGATCCCCTCCTTTGCCCGCCACAAAACGGGCGTCTCGCGCAGGAACGCGACATCGCTCTTGTGCAGGAGCCGGAGATCCTTGAGCCCCAGACGGAGCATCGCGATCCGGCTTACGCCAAGCCCCCATGCGAGCACAGGGCAGGTGATCCCGAGCGGGGCGGTGACCTCCTCGCGGAAGACCCCGGCGCCGCCCATCTCGATCCAGCCGATCCCGTCCACGTACACTTCCGCATCAAGGCTCGGCTCGGTATAGGGATAGTACGAGGGTTTGAACCGGACGCTTGCAAAGCCCATCCGGTTATAGAACTCCCGGAGGATTCCCAGCAGGTTCCCGAACGTCACATCCTCGTCCATGACGATCCCCTCAAGCTGCTCGAACTCGGCAAGGTGCGTTGTGTCGATCGTCTCCCGGCGGTAGACTCTGCCGACGGCAAACGCCTTGACCGGCGGTTTTGGATTTTGCGCCAGGTACTGGATCGACAGGCTTGTCGTGTGGGTGCGAAGAACGCACTGTTCGGCCTTCTCCTCTTTCCAGGCGCCCCCCCAACCGGTGGATGAGGTCTTCCCGCCGGAGATGTGCATCGCCTTCACCTTCTCCCAGCCCTGCGGGAGCGGGAGAGTCTCCTTTAAGTAGAACGTATCCTGCATCTCGCGGGCGGGATGGTCCTGCGGCTGGAAGAGCGCATCGAAATTCCAGAAGCACTGCTGGACGATGCCGCCGTAGAGTTCGGTGAAACCCATTTCGAGGAGGATCTCCCGCATCTCGGCAATGATCCGCTGGTAGGGATGGACCTTGCCGGGATACGCCTTCCTCGGGAGCTTGGTGACGTCATACCTCCGGAGGTTGAGATCTCTCCACGCACCGGAGATGATCTGTTCCCGGGTGAGGGTGCCGGTCTCTTCCCGGAGATCAAGGCCTTCATTCACAAGGCCGAGTCCTCCAGGAGTTATCTCAATGACGTAACGGACGGTCTCGGTCTCCTGCAGGATCCCGCGCCTGATGAGTTCCTTTGTCTTTGGGTCCGATGTGGAGGGATTTTTCAATGCAGCCTCATCGGCATCGGTAGAAGCACCGGGGATTTTTACGACAGCGGTTCCATCCACTTTAACAAGCCCCTTCTTGCGCAGCTGGCCAAACCCGATCCTGAATGCTGGATGCTTTTTGAGATCGTCCAGTGTTGTGCCCGGTGCGATACTGCGGAGGAGCCGGGTCTCGGGAAGTCCTTCCTTTGCATAGACTTTCCCTTCATCGGTGAACGCAAACTCCCTTGATGCAACCCGAACGATGGTGGCAAGATTCTTGTCCATAAGCAGGTGCGCCCACTGCACCACGGCTTCCGGGGTCGCTCCCATGACGGACGCAAGGTGCGGGGCATCCGCTTTCTTCTCCATTCCAAGGGTTGCTAGCAACCGTTTCTCGTTCTGCGTGAGTTCTGCCATGTCACACCCTGATTTTGTCTCCTGCCGCGTCCATCTTTTCACGGAAATCCTTTAAGAACGCAACAACCCGCTCCGCGGTCTCCTTCTTGCACTGCCCGCAGGTGATCTCGCCTGATGTGCACTTCCGCCGGATCTCGGCGAGCGCCGCATCGTCCGTTACCATGTGGAAGAGGTTGAGAAGATACAACGAACACTTGTCCGGTTCCCCGCCGAGACGCTTCTGCTCCTCAAGGGTCATCCTCCCACCGGTGATCCCGCTCATCACCTTCTTTCTTACGACTGCCTCCGGCTCGTAGAACGAGATGATGCTCTCCGGGATACTGCTTGACATCTTGCCGCCGGTGAGGCCGGGCATGAAGATATGGTACGTGGACGAAGGCGTGAAGAATGCATAACCTCCATGCGCCCGTTCGATCTCCCGGACTTTCCCTTTCACATCGGCACACTGCACCCCTTTGATGTCAACATGCCCTTCGTACTTCTTAGCGTGGGGGAAGGCCTTCTTCACCGCTTCCAGCGCCGCTTCCGGTGCGTTCTTGGACCGGACACTGATGTACCCGTCACGTTCCTCGACCGTGAACATCCGCATCTTGTGGGCAATGCCCCGTGTTAACCGGAGGTGGGGATCCTGGTCGACACCGACCGGCACGATTGTCGGAGCGGGTTCCCGGTCAATCTGGGGGTAGAGGATATCTGCAACCTGGGTAATCACGGCGTCCGCGTGGGCAAGATCCGTCTCCGGGCTGAACCCATAGATTGCGGAAAGCTCAGAGAAATTAACCTTTGTCGCGGCTTCGAATGCGAGATCCTTGAGCCGCTCGTTCCTGCTCTGGAAATAGGTGGTTCCTTCAAACCCGAGCGCATACAGGCAGGCAAGGTACTCCCTGCCGAACTCCCGGCATTTCTCCCATGGCATATTCCTGACTGCATGTGCCTCACGGTCCGCGATCGTGACATACCCGTTGCCGCCCTGCTGCACGTGCCAGACAACCTCCTTCATGACCATCAGGTGCCCGAGATGCGGGTGACCGCTCGGCATAAAGCCCGTCAGGATATGGAACGGGGTCCTGTTCCGGATCGCATTCGCAATCTGCCCGTAGTCCCGGTGCCCTCGCACGATCCCGCGCCGGAAAAAGTACGGGATCTCCGGAAGGTCGGTGATGACGGGAGCGATCGGTTCGATCCCGAATTCCAGGAAGAGTTTTTCAATGTCGAAAGACTGGTTGCTCGACCAGGGATTTATGTCGGATGCCATGGAAAAATTTCCGCTCACAGTTTGATTCTGGCAAATTCGGTATACTGAATGCCGTTAGTATGTACACAGCCAAATAACATCTTCTTTTTGACACTATGGGCAAGGCGGACTGAACGCGAGATCGTGCTCATGGGAAGGGCGGAATCCTGTCTGACTGCATGGACGAGCATCTCGGAATGGACCTTCTGCCCCGAGTAGACACGGAAATGGTGGCCGAACTTGTAACCGGTCTTCGGTATATACCCGAGCTTCCGGAGGGCGGTGTATACGACAGTTTTATAGGCGAACTCGCCGTCTCCCTCACATGCCCGGCGGAAGTATTCCTCTTCTGTCAGGACATTGTCTCCTTCCCTTACTGAGAGTACATGTTCCTCAATGAGATAGCAGGTTTCCAGCGGGGAGAAGATGACGCGGGTATCGTCAAACCGGCTTCCCAGCCATGACTGTTCAAACGCGGATCCGGGGGGAATCCTGGCAATCACGGTTTTGCCGGTAATAATACCGGTCGCGGGCGGATATTCCGGTTGTCCCGGTACAGCCGGCAGCGTATGGAGTTTCACCTCGTAATAGGTAATCTCGTCCTCGTCATCGACAACGGCAAGGACATACAACTTGCGCAGGTTATGGGCGGTTGTCGCTTCAAGGATGAGGTCCTCAAAATGGATCGGGTCCCGCTCGGAGACTACCCTGACAAGGTACAGGGATTCGCCTTTGCCCGGCTTCTGCCCGCGACGGAATACCCGGAAATCATGAGGCCCGGTCTGGACCGAGTACCCGCGTTCACGGATGTCACGGTACACGAGGTAGCTCCGGACAAGGCCGGGCTTCCGGGCAAAAATTGCGAGCAGTGCATCGAAATCGTATCCTTCGACAACGATCTTCCCCCGGTACATGAGGTACAGCGCCTCATGCGGGGCGAGCACCAGACCTCCACCGTCCTTGCGCCCGTACCCCCCCTGCTCGTACAGTGCATGCCCTTCCCTGCCGCAGCGCACGGCATTGCCGTCAAATACTGCCTTCACCGGGATTACTATTTGCCCTCTCTGGTAATAAGGGAGCGGGGGGTATTACGCCACAAGTTTTTTCATGCGGTACCGGAAGAAAACCGCGGATATAAAAACCGGAAACAACAACGCTATTGCCGTGATTGTATCTCATAAGTATGCCTTAAGGAACGTAAGCCCTGGAAATACCGGCATCCGTTCAGGTATTGTGATACTATAGGATACAATTCGGGAATTTTTCCCCGGATGGAAATACCAGGATTATGGGATGGCGTTGGACGTGAGAAACCGGAAGAGTGATCCCCATGTACTCAGGATTGCAGGATTCCTGAAACGTTCATCCGTAAACGGGCCCGGCATCAGGTCGGTTGTCTGGGTACAGGGCTGTCCCATTCGTTGCGAGGGTTGCTTCAACCCGGCACTCTGGGATGAGAACGGCGGCAGGGTTGTGGCTGTTCACAGGCTTTCTTCAGCGATACTGTCGACAGCGGGGATCGACGGGGTCACGTTCTCCGGGGGCGAACCGTTCTTCCAGGCGGAAGCCCTCGCAAACCTTGCAGAGGCGATCCGTTCCCATGAGCTCTCTGTCGTGACATTCTCGGGATACCCGTACGATCTCATTGCCGGTTCCCGCAATGCCGCGTGGATACATCTCCTGGACGAAACGGATCTCCTCATATCCGGACCGTACCCTGCACAGCAGGCATCCAATAACAATCCCGGATATCCCGCCGGTAAGGAGTTCCATTTTCTGACCGGCCGGATCAGGCCCGATACCCTGAATAACGGCAGAACACCTGCAACTGTTGAATACACGATTTCTGCGGATGGCACGGTACTTGCGACCGGATTTCCCGGTCCTGCCCTTGGCGACCGGATCCATGCACTCGGGATACCAAGGGGCTTCTGAAATGTCGCACTTCAGTCGGATCAAAACGCAGTTCAGGAACCGGGATGCTCTCGTTGCATGTCTTACGGACATGGGGTTTGTCATCGGGACCGATACTACGATCCGGGGATACCGGGGTCTCATCAACGTGGATATTGCAGCAAAAACCAGCCAGGGCTGCGACATCGGGTTTGTCAAAAATGCCGACGGTTCGTATGACATGATCGGCGACTGGTGGGGAAAGGGCGGGAAAAAGGACCAGGAACTGGGAAAGGCGCTCGAAGAGCAGGCAGGGAAGATCCAGCAGGAATACGCCCGCCGCGTTGTCATCGAGGAGACAAAAAAGGAAGGGTTCAGCATTGTCCGCGAAGTGGAAGAGGATGACGGTACTATCCGCATTGTAGTACGACGGTGGGTACCATGAAAGAGGGCATGGAACCGGATTTTGCCGGAATGCTCTCCGTCTCCCTGCGGGCACGGGTGACCCTCATGGTCGTCGTAACGGAAGAGGAGGAGCGGGCAGTCATGCAGGTACAATCGGTCTGCACGGGCTGGAACCCTCCCCGGCAGTGCCTTGTCTGGAATATCGTTGACGGGTTTACCGCGGACAGGAACGGCAACGGATTTTCCTCGCAGTCGCGCGATCCCATCACCGTTCTTGAGAATATCGGGAAATCTGACGAGAATGCGGTCATCGTTCTTCTGGATTTCCACGAGTTCTGGAACAATCCCCAGGTCAAGCGCATGATAAGGAACCTTGCCCAGAAGTCACGGTATAACCGCCGCACGGTCGTTATCGTGACCCCGTCGCAGAAAGTACCCGATGAGTTTCGCGACGATGCCGTTGTCGTCCGTCTCCCGCTCCCGTCCGCTGCCGAACTCTTACAGGAACTCGAATCACTGATCCAGACAAGCGGGGTTCCCTGCACGCTGTCGAAGACCGGGCGTGAAAAACTGATCCAGGCAGCGCTTGGTATGACGCTCAACGGGGCGCGCCGGTCATTTTCCAAGGCAATAGTAACACACGGGGGTATAGACGACCGTGACATTGATCTTGTCGTAGCGGAAAAGAAGGATATCATCCGCCGCACCGATGCACTCGAGTTCTACAGCTCGGTCGAGAGCGCGGAGAACGTAGGCGGACTCTCGGTACTCAAGGACTGGCTGCGCCTCCGGGAAAGGGCATTTACCGAGGAGGCCCGCTGTTACGGCCTGCCGGCACCGAAAGGGATTGCCCTCATCGGGATCCCGGGAACCGGCAAGAGCCTGACGGCAAAGATGATCGCTGACCTCTGGCACCTCCCGCTCCTGCGCCTCGATGCCGGAGCGCTCTTCGGGAGCCTTGTCGGGGAGTCCGAGGAACGGACGCGGAAGGCACTTGCCGTTGCCGAGACCATTGCCCCCTGCATTCTCTGGATTGACGAGATGGAGAAGGCGTTCTCGTTCGGGAGCGGCGACTCAGGGACAAGCCAGAGGGTCTTTGCCCATCTCCTGACCTGGATGCAGGAGAAGACCGCCCCCTGCTTTGTGGTGGCAACAGCAAATGATATCTCCGCACTCCCGACCGAGCTCCTGCGGAAAGGGCGGTTCGACGAGATCTTCTTCCTCGACCTGCCGAACCCGGACGAGCGGCGGGAGATCTTCTCCGTCCACTTAAAGAAGCGGACCTGTGTCCCGTCGGACTTCAACCTGGACCTGCTCGCCAGCGAGAGCGAGGGGTTTGTAGGCGCTGAGATCGAGCAGGCCATCATCGACGCGATGTATATCGCGTTCAACGACCGGATGCGGGCAGTCACAACCAATGACATCCTCCGGTGCATCCGAAAGCAGGTTCCCCTGTCCATATCCCAGCGGGAGACAGTAACCGGCCTTCGCAACTGGCTCTCGGAGGGACGGGCAGCATCGGCTTCGTCAAATATAAGGCGGCGTCCCGAAACGGACCGGACCCGGGTCATCGCGCTCGAAGCAACCCCGGAGTCCCCGTGATCCTGCCATGCAGCAACCGTGCCCTGTACGACGACCGGATCCTGCGGTTCACGTCCCGTTTTTTGATGACCTGTTCCGTGCATGGCACCTGAAAAAAAATGCAAAACAAGCCCGGTCGGGAGATCGGAACGCTGCCCGGCTCGTTGCCTGCCAGTACTGCAGCTGCCCGGACGGGAGCGCCGAAGCCTGTCTTGGTTCTCTCTTATCGGAAAACACGGATCCGGTTATCAGGGATGCAATCTGCGAGGAGGCACTGGAATCCGGTAGCGACCTGTTATTGTCGGCAATCCGGAATTTCCGGGTCATCCCGTCAACAACGGCCGGGCAGGCCCTGTTCTTCTATGCAACCGGGCGGATCTCCGAGTACCAGGACCTGGCAGGGAAGAAAGGTCACACGGTGCTGCGGAAAGCATATACCGGTGCGAACGAGGAGATCCGGGGGCACGTCCGTGCTGCTGCGATCCGGTACCGCGCCGAGGCAATTTTTGCCGATGCAATCCTTCATTTAGAGAATCCTGACCCCGCGCTGCACCTCTCGTTCCAGGAATGGAAGATTGCCGTTGTCGGGTTGATTGCGGCGTCCCGTTATGCTGAACTGTACCGGCTTCTCCTCGATGCTCCTGTCCCTTATTCGCTGCATGCAATCCTTGCCCTGAAGGAGGCCGGCTGGAAACCTGCAAACAGGTCTGTTCGGGAGCTCTGGGAGAGGGTGGCAGGATCGGCCCCGGAACGCTGGACCTTTCCGGTCCTGCCGGCTCGTGAGCATTCGGTGCTTGTGGGTCCCGACACCCGGACACGGTTCCTTGCGTTCTCCCCGGATGGATCGCTCCTGGTCACATCCGGGAACACGGGGACCATCCGGATCTGGGATGTTCTCAGGGGAGAACTGGTCTCATCATCGGAAAATGACGGAAACGCGGGGAGCTGCCCGGTATTTTCACCGGACGGGCACCTCCTCCTTTCCTGCAGCAGGGACGGCATCTTAGCCTGCCGGGAAATTCCATCCTGCCATATCCGTTTCATAATCACGGGATGCAGCCGTAACGGGTGTGCCATTGCAATCTCCGGGGACAACCTGGTGGCAGCATATGCAAAGACGGAAGGGGGGATCGGCATTGTGACACTGCCGGATGGCTGTCCTGCCGGGTCCAACAGTGCCGGGGATTTCAAGGTAACAGCTCTTGCATTCAGCCTGGACAACAAACGGATTGTATGCGGTTCTCCTGACGGCACGATCCGACTGATCGCGGTTGCCGACGGGAGCGTGCTATGGACCTCGTCGTGTGGTTCCGGCAGGATAGGGCAGATCGCGTTCCTAGCCAAAGAAGAGGGTACCGGAATTATCGCTATTGCCGGAAAGTACCATCCGGTATTCCTTGATGAAGAGACCGGATTCTGCATACGGAAAATTGGAATACCGGCAAAGAAGCCCCGGACCGCGTCCCTGTCGGCTGACAGCCGCTGGATTTTTGTTACCTGTGAGGATGACAGCATCAGTGTCTTCTCCACCGACAGATCCAAGCCTGAAACAGTCATTCCCGCACGGAATGGGGGAGCGGCTTCTGCTGCGTTCATCCCCGGGCAACGGATCGCAGTCACTGGAGGGATCAACGGGATTGTCCGGATCTTCCGGTTCGGGAACGATGCACCCGACCGGATGTTTACCGCCCATGGCGACTGGATCCTTGCCCTTGCGGTATCACCGGACGGAAAAATCCTTGCCAGCGCCGGCTGGGACGGGACGACAAAACTCTGGAGCCTGCCGGATGGTAATCTTCTCCGGTCCCTGGATGCGCACAGCGGTTCCCATACGTGCCTTGCCGGATCCGGAGACGGAACCGTGCTTGCAGTGGGAACCAGCGAAGGACTTGTCCGGTTCTGGCGCCTGCCTGAGGGGGAATATCTCTCTTCCATGGACGCGTTTACCGGATCCGTCAGGGCAATTGCGGTAAACAGTGACGGGACGCTGCTTGCCACCACCGGGTCGGATGCAACAGTCAGGATCTGGGGACTTCCGGGCGGATCCCTCATCACAACCCTCCAGGGGCTGACAACCGGGACATACTGCCTTGCCTTTACGCCGGACAACAGGGGAGTGCTTGCAGGAGGCTGGGATAATACCGTCCGTCTCTTCGGATTACCGGATGGAGCTCTCCTCCGTACATTCGCCGGTCATGCCAACATAATCACCGGCATCGCAGTCGCACCTGACGGCACAGGTTTTGTCAGCGGGAGCTTTGACGGTTCGTGCCGGATCTGGGATCTTGCGGGCGGGGACAGCCCGATTCCCTGCAAGGGGAGCGGGAAGGAGATCGATGCAGTTGCAATCTCAGCGGACGGTTTACTCATTGCCGCAGCGGAACGTGATGCCACAATCAGGATCTTTAATCGTAATAATGGTACTTTCCTGTATACCCTGACCGGGGCAACGTCACGGATCACCGGGCTTACCTTCATCACTGATGGGAATCTCCTCGTTGCTTCGGGATCGGACGGATCGGTCTCCTGTTTCAGCACCTCCACCCGCACCCATATCCGGAACTTTTCAGCCCATGCAGGGAAAATCTGCGGTCTAGCCAGAGCAGCCGGGAGCGATGTTGCGGTAAGCGCGGGAACCGACGGGACGGTCCGGCTCCTCTCCCTCCCGTTTTCGGTACCGCTCTCTTCTATGAACCCGGACATTGTTCCGGTTATTGCCCAAAAGGTGCGCGATCACCATGGGCGCAGGGAAAGCCAGCAGTGGGAATTTCTCATATCCCTTCTTGCACTGAAGTTTTCCAGCGAGATCTGCATATGCAGCCCGCTTCCTTCCGTCGGAGAACTCGACATCATGATTGTGGGGTGAATAATTCTGCGCAGGCTTGGTATTGACTTCGGGGCATCGGAAACCGTCATCGTCGAGGTCTCCGGATCTGCGGACACCATGAAAGTTTCACCAACAGTGTCCGAACAGAACCTTGTCCACATGAGGGAGGACGGTTCCCGCATCAGGGGACATGAGGTCGTGGAAACTGGTCTTTTGGAATCCAGCTCAACCGCCCGGCACATGAGGCATTTCATCCTTACCGGAAGCCCGGTGGCGGTACGGTCCGGCGGGTACGCTGCGACGTACCGGGAACTGGGGCGGGAATTCCTTGTATCCCTGATCGGGAGCGTGGCAGGCCGTGGAGAGCGCGTCCGGGAGGCGGTCTTTTCCCTGCCCCATGGTGCACCTGCCCGGTACCGCGAGTGGGTAGCATCAGTCGCTGAAGAGACCGGGATACCGGAGTATTTCTTTATCGATGAGATTACGGCTGCGACCATCGGCTATGGTGTTCCCCTTGAAACGGACCGGGCAGTCATGCTGATCGACTTCGGAAGCGAGAACCTTGCGGTCACGGTTGCGTATCCCGGGCAGCTGTCAGCAGGAGAGGATCTGGACAGCCATGTTATCGCCTCTGCGATTGCGGATACCGGCGGGCAGGATATCGACCGTTGGATTGCCGACGATTTGCTCGTGCGCTGTTCCGGTGGAGTACACCCGGGAACCCGGACCCGGCCTGACGGCCTCGTTGCCGCCTGCAAAACGGTAAAAGAAAAACTCTCGGTCTGTGACAACGCCACTGTGCAGGCGAGAGACCGGATCTCCGGCAAAACGATCCGGGCCACGCTTACAAGAAAAGATCTTGAGGCGATCCTTTGCAGGCAGGATCTTTACGAGACACTTGACCGCACGATTACACGGGCCTGCGATCTTGCACAAGCACGGGGGTATGAACCCGGCCGGATCCAGTATGTCCTTTTGACCGGGGGTGGATGCCTCATCCCTTCAATCATGGATGCGGTAGTAACCCGGTTTGGCAGGGAGAAGATCAGATGCGATTCTCCCCGTTCAGCGATCGCTGTCGGTGCTGCCCTGTACCGGGCAGGGGCTGGCAGTTCACGGTCGCTTGCGCGCGATTATGCCCTCCGTTACTGGGATGCGGGAACCTCGCGTCACGAGTACCGGTACGTTGTAAGGCGTGGTACTGCATACCCGACAAAACAGGATACCGCCCGGGTCCTGATCAGTGCTGCGTATGACGGGCAGACCCATCTCGGGTTAGCCCTGTATGCATTCGGGGATGGGCGGACGGACAACGGATCCCTGGATATCGAGCTGGTCACTGATCCGGCCGGAAAAACCTGCTGCATTGAACAATCCGGGGATATGCAGACGGACAGGGCAACCTGGATCAATGAAGCGGATCCAACGATCCTTATCGCAAATCCCCCCGGCCAAAAAGGGGAGGTCCGGTTCGAACTTGTCTTTACGATCGATTCACGGGGCATCCTGCGTCTCACTGCCCGCGATGTAAAGACCGGATCGATAATCCTTGAGAACCATTCTTGTGCAAAACTGACATAAAACAACAGACGGAGTCATTGGTATGGAGATGGAAGAACTGGAAATCACGATACCGCGCGACGGGACCGTCCAGGTACGCACAAAAGGAATGAAAGGCAGCGCATGCGTTGCAGCAACAAAAGAACTTGAAGAAGCTGTCGGAAGCCTCGTTGCGAGGAATTTTACGGCAGATTATTTCAGCGAGGACCGGAACACGGAACTCCGGCAGAATTGTGTCGGAAATGGCACTTACAGGAACCGCTGACAGGGGCGGGAGCCGGGTCTTCTACATAATCCCGACACGGCCATATATTCCATGGATTAAAAAAAGAGAAGATCTCACATCTTGATATCTTTAACAAGGGGTTTGATATCGATCCAGATGATGAGTTCATTCACTTCCTTGTCTTTTACATTAACCTTCTTTTTTATGATCCCGAGGATCGAGGTGTCATCCTGATCGACGGATTCTGACGTCGTGTCGACCTGGCTCATCTCAAACGTCGAAACCGATGAGACATCGTCCACGAGAATTCCCATTTTTGAATGGGTGATCTTCTCGTCCAGCACGATGATCCGGGATGCTTCCACTGCAACGTTGACGGTCTCGTTGATGTTGAGGCGCTGCTTGAGATCCACTATTGTCGTGATCTCGCCCCGCAGGTCGATGATTCCCTTAACATAGGGTGGGGTGTTGGGAAGTTTTGTGATGGTGGTGTACTCCACCACCTCTTTGACATCAAACAGGTCTATGGCAAAGTGCTCCTTTCCCAGGATGAACTCCACGACCTGGATGATTTTCTGGGCGCCTTTGCCCGTGTCTCCACCGGAGAGCTTCACGGGATTCTGGGTGTTTTCAGTCGCTGATTTTACTGACATCTAAAACACCCCCGCTTCAGACCGTGAACTTAGCCATCTCTTTGGAGACGTTCTCCACGATCTTGTTAAGGTTGTCAACCACTTTGTTGATTTCGTTGATGGACGCCGTAGCCTCTTCCGTTGCAGCGGCAGAGTTGCTTGCCTCCTTGCTGGTTCCCTCGACCTGGCTGCGCACCTCGTGGATGCTTGCGGTGATCTCTTCGGTAGTCGCCGCCTGCTCTTCGGCAGCAGCCGCAACCTCGGACGCCGCGCTTGCAACCTTCTCGGCTGCGTCCTTGATCTTGTTGAACGAGTCGAGCGCTTCGCGTGACATCTCTGCACCCTTGGTCACCAGTTCCTTGGATCCCTCGGTTGCAGTCGCGGCATTCTTGGTCGCCTTGTTGAGTTCGTTGATCATCTGCTCGATCTTCTCGGCGCTGGAACGGGACTCCTCGGCAAGCGATTTGACCTCGGATGCGACGACAGCAAACCCTCGCCCTGCATCGCCGGCACGCGCCGCTTCGATGGCGGCGTTGAGGGCGAGCAGGTTGGTCTGGTTGGCAAGGTCGCGGATGAGCACGACGATCTTGGTGATGTCTGCCATCTGCTTCTCGATCTCTTTCACGATCTCAAAGACCGTCTCGGTGGATGCCGAGATATCCTCCATGCTCTGTTCGACCTTCCCGACAAGCACTGCCCCGCTCTTGGAAGATTCGTTGGTCTGTTTCGACTGGTTGGAGACGTTCTCCATGCTGGAGGTGACTTCCTCGACGGCAGCACTCATATCTTCCATCGCCTTGAGCACCTGGGCGATGCCCTGCGAAGACTTCTCCGCATTCTCGTTGACCTTCTGGGTTCCTATCGCGATCTGGTTTGCGCCGGTCGAGATCTCGTTTAAGCTTGCCGCAGCCTCTTCTGCCGCTGCAGAGAGATCGGCAGTCTGCCGGTTGACCTCCTGGATTGCCTTCGAGACCGATTCCCCGACATTGTTCAAAGCGGTCTTGAACTTTATAATGTCCCCATCAATCTTCATCTTGTCATTGAATCGCGCCGTGAAGTTCTGCTTAGCGTACTCCCCGGATACACGGATTGCCTCTCTCATCGGTTCGACAAGGGCATCGAGCGTGTTGTTAACCCCTTCAACAATCTTCCGGTAATCACCCTGGTGCCGGGTTGCATCTGCACGAACGGTGACCTTGCCTTCTGCGGCGGCCTTTGCGAGCATATTCACGTCGCCAGCCATCCGGTTGATCGATTCGGTCATCTGGATGAGGGCCGGCGAGATCTCGTCCTGGTTGTCCTTTGCTGTGACATGTGCGGTCAGATCCCCGTTTGCGATCTTCTTCATCGTCCCGATTACATGGTGCTGGAGGTCATCAGCAAAGCCGTCCATGACATCTGACATCTCCCCGATCTCGTCCTTCCGGTTCAATTTCAGCCGGTTGCCGAGGTGACCGTTCCCCATCTCTTTCAGGTTCTTTGACACCAGATCGATCGGCCCGGTGATGCTCTTAGTGAGGTATAATGCAATGCCGATCGAGATGGCGATCCCCGCAATGGTGAGGATGGCAAGATAGATGGCTGCAGCTGCTGCATCCTTTTGCGCCTGGTCGGCAGCAGCCTTCGCGGCATTGGTGTTAAGCGTGACGAGATCCTTGTAGGCTTCAATCGTCGCAGTACGTGCATTGATCAGGGGGGATCCCGCTGTCATGGCAGCATTTATGGCAGCATCGTCCTTTGCCTTTGCAGACGCCTGTACAGCTGCGAACTGTTTGAGGAACTCTGCATAGTTCTTATCGAATGCTGCAAGATCGGTCTTCTCCTTTTCACTGAGATCCTTTGCCCGGAACGCATCCATGTTCTTCTTGATATTATCCTCAAGATCCCCGATAGTACCATCAAGATTGGCCCTGTCCGACGGTATATAGATGTACCGGAGCATCTCTGCCCTCATCTGCTGGAAATCCGCCTGGACATCGCCAAGGTAGGAGATCTTCGTAAGATGATCGGTATAGATAGTGTCCGCGGCCTGTGCCGAGCTGTTCGAGGTTGTATACCCGAACACCGCAACGATGGCAAGGATAACGACAACCACCAGGAATCCGCCCAGCAGTTTCTTCCCAAGTTTCATGTCATCGATAAAACTCATTGGTAAACCCCGTGTTTCTGCATATGTGATTGAGCAAGGTCGCGTACGATGAATGCTATAGTACCTGCCGCTCCCGGTATGCCCGTTCTCCCCAGGCACGCACTCCCGGAATTTCCGGCCGTGTTCCAATCAAAGGAAGGATGCATCATCCCACACTACCCTCGTAAATTGCATATGTTGTGCAATGCCAGCCCCATTTGCTTTGCTCAAACCACTGGCAATTAACAGATGGGGGATTTTCTTTATATATACTAGTTTATCTGCATTGCCAATACGCAATGCAAATTGGAATGATTTATTAATGAGGGATGGACATAGTGTGATAGAGCGATCCAATGGACGAATACAAGGACGAAATTGCGAGGATCAAGGAGCTGCTGGCCGAGCATCCCCAGGGGATGAGTATCACGGAAATTGCAGCCCAGGTTAAAGTCAACCGCAACTCGGTTGCAAAATACATGGACATCCTCCAGATCCAGGGAGCAGTTGACGGCCGGAAGATGGGCACATCCAAGGTGTATTATCTCTCCGCCCGGATGCCTGCACCTTCGGTCAAGAAAGTGTGCACCCGCCCGCTCCTGATCCTTGACAAGGATTCGCTTGTCACGGACACGAACAAGGCATTTACCGATATCCTTGGGACGACCAGTGACCGGATCCTCCGCCAGCCTTTCGAGACATTGCCAGTGCAAATCCTGGAAGGGGGGTCTGCACTGCAGGTGATCAAGTCAGCACTCCGCGGTTCCGGGCAGCGGGTACAGGGAAAGATCTCCCCCGCAACCGGCAGGGTGCATTCCGTCACTCTGCTCTTCGAACCGATCGTCTTTGAGACCGGAAAACCCGGCATAGCCCTCATCATCGATGAGCAGGGTTCCCGGATCTCAAACGGCGAGACCAATGCCGCATTTGCCGATATCCTGGCGATGCTGGACGACCAGATGGAGTATGTCCTGAGGTATTCTGCCGACGGGACGATCCGGTTTGCCAATGAAACCTACTGCCATGCAGCCGGAAAATCCAAGGAAGACTTAATGGGCCGGAAGTTCAAGCCCCTCGTCTCACCGGAAGATGCAGAAAGGATCCGGATCCACCAGGGTAAACTCTCTCCCCAGTATCCTGTCGGGGTAATCGAGTACCGTGCCGTGATGGCAAACGGCGAAGTCCGGTACCAGCGGTGGAAAGACCGTGCACTCTACGGCGATCACGGCGAACTTACCGGGTTCCAGTCCTGCGGCATCGATATCACCGATCTTATCTTTTCGCAGCAGAAATTCCAGAAGGCGCAGGAAACCCTGCAGGAGACAATATCGACTCAGACAGAGGAACTGCGGGGGATCAACAAACAGCTCTATACCGAGATCGCAGCGCGGGAGAAGATCGAACAGCAGCTCCTGGCCACCCAGTTTGCGATGGACAACGCTGCCGACATGGTCTTCTGGGTAAACCAGAATGCACGGGTCCAGTATGCAAACAAACGGGCTGCGGAACTCACCGGGTATACCCCGGATGAACTGAAGGATTCACAGATTGCAGATCTCTTTCCCATGTTCTCCTCAAACAGGTGGGACGATATCTGGGAGCGGCTGAAAGACGAGGGATCCATCACCAGCAACACGAACCAGATCTGTAAAGACGGGACCCCGATCTCTGTCGAAATCGCAATCCGGTATCTCAAGTACCAGGGAATGGAATTTGCCTGCTGTTTTTCACGGGACATTTCGGAGCGTGTCCGCATGGAACAGGCACTGCAGCAGGCAAACAAGAAACTCAACCTGTTAACAAGCGTCACCCGGCATGATATCCAGAACAAGATCACGGTTCTCCTGGGCTATCTCGGACGGACAAAAAAGGAGATCAAGGATCCCGTCATCCTTGAATATCTCGAACGGCAGGAGAAAGCGGCAAAAGAGATCCGGAACCAGATGATGCTCACCCGTGACTTCAAGGATCTCGGGGCGGAACCCCCCTTATGGCTGAACCTGCGCGACGTTGTCAGCAACTCGCTGGCGCGATGCAGCGGGCATGACGATGTCAAGCTCTTTGCAGACGTTCCTGAGATGGAAATTTTTGCCGATATTCATCTCGAACGGGTGTTCGATCGCATCGTTGAAAATTCCCTCCGCTGCGGTAAAAAAGTCCGGGAGATCGCGATCCATGCTCATACACGGGAGGACCGGCTGATTGTGACTGTCGAAGACGACGGGACGGGGATCCGTCCCGAGAACAAAAAAGCGATCTTCGACCTCCCCGCAGGAGATGCCCGGCAGGCCGGGCTGTTCATCGCAAGAGAGATCCTCTCGGTCACCGGCATTGTTCTCAAAGAAACAGGGGAATACGGGAAAGGGGCACGTTTCGAGATTACCATTCCCGAGGAGAACTACCGTTTTCCGGAGGGGCGGAGCTGACCGTTATGGGGTGCACGGTAAATCCAAATATTAAAGTGAATTCAGCAAGAAGGGATATATTGCGAATGTCATGCACCCAGGAACAGGGTGCCTGTCTTACGAAGGGTACGATGCCGAGGATCCTGCTGGTCGATGACGATCCCGATATTCTTGAGATCATGAGTCTTGAGCTCAGGGACGATACACGATTTACCGTCGATACCTGCAGATCCGCCGATGAGGCGCTGGAGAAGGCGAAAGGTTGCCGGTATGATGTTGTCATCTCCGATCTCCATATGCCGGGAAAGGACGGTGCAAGCCTTGTACGGGAACTGCGCAGCCAGAACTGCACCTCGCTTATCATTATCTATTCAGGCCATGATCTCGGTGCAGGGATCCGGAGAGCGCTGGATTCCGGGGCGGATCATTATATTGCCCGCCAGGGAGATCCGGAACAGGAATTTGCCGAGCTGCATGAGATCATCAACAAAGCAATCCCACGGGGCACCTGAGTGATGATGTCCCGGGGCGTCACGCCCCGGATATACTACCTCGTTCATTAATTATTTATCCTGAACCGGCCAGCCGGGATCCGGATCTCGAACCGCGCACCCCGGGAAGGAAAACCGGTCTCCATGATCTCGATCCCAGTCAGGCTCAGGATCTCCTTTGCCAGGAACAGGCCAAGCCCGGTATGGTGCCCGAATCCCTTCTCAAAGATCCTCCCCTTCTCTTTTGCAGGGATGCCGACACCGTTGTCTTCGATTATAAGCACGGCGTCCTCCCCGTTTTTCTCAAAGGATGCCGTTATCTCTGTGATCGTGTCGCCGTACCTTAGTGCGTTATCGACGATGTTGTAGAGCACCTTTGCAAAGAGCGGGTCTGCAAATACGGAGAACCCGTTGAGCCGGTTCAATACCCGGACACGGGAGGTATCCAGCTGGGAAACCACGCCGTCAAACACTTCAGCGCAGTTCTGCCATTCCGGTTCTTTCAGGCCCATATCCTGGTAGTCCCGCGTGAACTGTACCTGGTCTTCAACAACCTGCAGGTTATCGTCGATCTTCCTGATGAAATCCACCAGTTCTCCCCGGTCCCTGGTTGACTTTGCAAGTTCAAGGTACCCGATTACAACCGTGAGTTTGTTCAGGATATCGTGCCGGGTAATGCCGGAAAGCAGGTTGAGTTTCTGGTTTGCAAGCAACAGCGCCCTCTCCGAACGTTTCCGGTCGGTTATATCCCGGATAAATACCAGGTCTGAGGATTTCCCGTCAAATTCCATGGTACCAGCATTGAGTTCCACTTCGGCAGGCTGGCCGTTCTTTTTTACAAGAACCGTATCATGGATCCGTGAGATTTCAGATCCGGTCACCCTCTGCCGGTACCATTCCGATATCTTTGCCTGTTCCACCTGCGCAACCTTCGCAATGAACGGGGTTCCCTCCAGTTCTTCTTCCGTGTAACCGAGTATATCGACGGCTTTGGGATTGGCAAACCGGAACAGGCCGTCCTGGAGAATGACGATCCCGTCATTTGCGCGGTCGACAACGGCGCGGTACTTGCGTTCAGACCTCCGGAAATCTTTTTCTGCGAGCCTTCTCTTCGCCTGTTCAAGGATATTGGCAGTATAATCCGCGACCGCAATGGCAAAGTCCTGGTCTTCGATCTCCCAGTTCCGGGGGTGACCGGTCTGTTCGAACCTGAGCAGGCCGATGACGGTTTTTCCCGACCGGATCGGGATGTCAAGCCGGGCAATCCCCCCCGGCAGCACGGAACGGGTTGCAGCAGGTTTCCCGGTCGGATCATTGTTTCGTGCATCCGCAACAACAATTGCCCGTTTCTCCTGCAGCATCGCAAGGTAGCTTGGACGATCTGTTCCGGAAATCGCCGGTTCGAAGGTATGCGTGCCGCTGGACCGGATATACACTTCGTTACAGAGAAGATTTTCCCCGTCTTTCGAGAAGAACCAGATACCTACCCGGTCAGCCTGGAGGACCGAGGCACCGGTCTCCGTGATCCGGTTCAGCGCAGCGCGCAGGGTCGGGGCATCCGCCGTTGCAAGCTGCACCAGCGCTTTTTGGTACCGCATCGTCCGATCGATTCGCTCCTGCTCTGTCCTGGCAGCCTGCCTGCGCCGGGAGATATCCCGTACTGTCACCATACAGACAGAGCGTTCCCGCAGGGTGAAGTGCCTTTCTGTGATCTCAACCGGAACGATCGACCCGTCGGATCTCTTGTGGTTCAGCACCGGGATTGTCACGACACTTCCGATAACAGGCAACGGTTCCCCGGCCGGATCTTCCGCACCCGTGCTTGCCAGGAGATCCCCTGCCGTCCTTGTGAGAAGCTCGTCCCTGCTGTACCCGTAGAGCGCAGACGCTGCGGCATTTGCTTCGAGGATTGCCCCGGATCTGTCATCGACAAGGAGGACTGCATCGGACTCTGCCTCGAACAGGTTGCGGTACTTATCTCCTTCCTCCTTAAGAGCAGCCTGCTCTTCCAGGAGAGACCGGTAGTTTTCCCGAAGGGCAGAATCCGTCGCGCTGAGCTTACGGTAGGCTGCCTGCAGCTCTTCGTGGGCCTGGCGGCATTTTGTCAGTTCCCCGCATTGTATCTTCGCTTCCTCATCCCCTACAATCCTGCGCTGTACGGCTTCGCGTATCCTGTGATCGAGTATTGCAAACCCGGCTGCTGCATCCTCCTCTTTCCGGAGGTAGAAATTCGCGCCATTATTGAGGGCTTCGATGACAACCTCCTCGCGCCCTCTGCCGGTAAAGATGAGGAAGGGGATCCCGGGGTACCTGCACCGTACTTCCCTGAGCAGCCGGATCCCATCCATCCCCGGCATCAGGTAATCAGAGACAATCGCGTCGATATGCTGCCCGGCCAAGATCTTCAGGCATTCCTCGCCGGATACCGCTGTCATGACCTTGACATCCCCACTCCTCTCAAGGAACATTCGTACTGTATCGAGGAGTTCCGGTTCGTCATCGACAAAAAGAACAGAGATCATGGGAGAAGGCCATCCGGAGAATTGTGCTGACAGGGTATTTTATTCATTGAGGTTATTTTATGGAATGCCGATAAAGATGCGTATCTGTTGTGCAAACCCGGATACGGCAAGGCGCCCTTCTTCTGCAAAACTCCTGCGGGGCGTTCACCCGGCAAGTTTTCTTACAGCCCTGATATTATCCTCGTCTCCCCTCCGTTCGTCCACCGGGGTTTCGCAGATCAGGGGGAGGGACTGCACCTCCGCACGGTGCAGGAACCGGGCAAAGCCTGCTTCACCGATGGATCCAAGCCCGATATGTTCATGCCGGTCCAGCCCGGACCCGGGTTCGCCTTTTGCATCGTTTAAGTGGATGATCCGGATCGTGTCAAGGCCGATCAGTTCGTCGAACTGGTGAAACGTCTCCGCAATGCCGGATTCCGTGCGGAGATCATACCCGGCCGCAAACGCATGACAGGTATCGAAACATACCCCGACGCGGGTCTTATCGGCGATGCCGTCATAGATTGAACGAATATGCTCAAAACTGCTGCCAACGCTGTTCTTCTCTCCGGCAGTGTTCTCCAGGAGCAATACCACCCTGCTTCCTGCGGTCTTTTCAAGAGCTGCATTCACCGCAGCAATCACCCGCTTCCTGCCACCGGCTATGCCATCCCCGAGATGGTGGCCGAGATGGGTGACGAGGTACGGGATCTCCAGCTGCCTGCACCGGTCCAGTTCCGCGGCGAGCGTTGCAACGGATTTTTCATAGATCTCCTCCTTCGGGGACGCAAGATTCGGGAGATACGGCATATGGTCAACGGGAAGGAGCCCGGTCTTGTGTATCTTTTCCCGGAACGCAGAAGAGACCTCTTCAGTCAGCGGCAGATAATTCCATCCTCTCGGGTTGCGCGAGAATATCTGGAAAACATCGCATCCCTTTGCACGGGCACGGTCGACTGCCTGGTCAAGGGATCCGGCAATTGATACGTGGACACCGACCTTTACCACCGGCTGCGCCTCCTGCACGACAGGTTCATGACAGGTAATCAACGTGCCGGCATATCAGCAATCCGGTATTTTAAAAATCTCCCGCATGCCGGAGGCAGATAACCGCAGTATGTCCGGTGCATGGCAATTGGATGACCCGTATTGTGGCAGATAAACCGATTCCATTAAAAAATCCTAAGAAAAATCCTAATGCGCAAGAGTGGTTGGGGGATCAGCTGTGGGCAAGACTTCGATTCTGATCGTTGAAGATGACTTTATCGTGGCAAAGGTCATCGAAAAGAGCCTGATCGAACTCGGGTACCAGATAGCCGGGATGGTCAGCTCCGGGCCGGAAGCCATCGCAGCAGCCGGACAGGAACAACCGGATCTCGTGCTGATGGATATCAATCTCCAGGGCGACATGGACGGGATCTCCGCCGCCCAACAGATCCATTCCAAGAGGAGCATCCCCGTCGTCTTCCTGACCGCATTCTCCGACCAGAAAACATTCTCGCGCGCTCTCGAAACAGCACCCTACGGGTACATCCTCAAGCCGTTCCAGACAAACGCCCTTGCGACAACCATAGAAGTCGCACTGAACAAGTACCGCCGGGAAGAGCGGAAAGAGACCCGGTACCACTGGCTGGAAGGCGCCCTGCAGTCGCTGTCGGAAGGGCTGATCGCCATCGATGCCTCCGGCAAAGTCACGTTAATCAGCCCCATTGCCGAGAAACTTACCGGGTGGACGGCCGATACTGCTACCGGACAGCCGATCCAGCGTATCCTGCTCTTTATCGATCCCATGACCGGCAGAAAGGGGAGGATGATGATCGATCCGGTCCTCAAGGAGGGTATGATCACAACGGTTCCGGATGGCGCTGTCATCCTCTCGAAGACTGGCACGCAGGTTCCGGTTGCAGAGACCATCGCCTCCCCGGTCCGGGATGACACCGGCACTATAACAGGTGCTGCAATCATCATCTACTCCGAAGCACGGAAGACCGTCCCGAGAAAAGCAGCGGCACCAGCCCCGGCGGGAGGTTCGCCAGCCCGGCAAGAGAGACCTGCCGCGACTGGAAAACAACCTGAAACTGCAGGAGATACTCCCTCGGGATCCGCGGATGAATGGAATGACCGGGGTAACACTCTCCTGTTCCTGCGCAAGTACGAGGATGCCATCGCAGCGTACGACCAGGCAATCTCGCTGAGTTCCACGAATTACCAGGCATGGTATGGGAAGGGGACAGCACTTGCCAAGCTCGGCAATACGGCCGAGGCGCTGACCGCGTATGACAGGGTTCTTTCCCTTCACCCGCGGAACCACCAGGTCCTGATGGCAAAAGGCGTCCTCCTCAGAAAAGAAGGCAGGTCCGAGGAAGCGGACCGCTGTTTTGAACTGGCCAACCTTTACCTGCAATAACCTGCTGTCGGCAGGGCTGGCAGTTGCAGGAAGGCCGGATTCTTTTACCGCCTGCCACCGGTAACCGGCAGATCGGGGAACGTGATCACAACCGTTGTCCCGGGCTGCCGGACAACTTCGACTGTTCCCCGCATCTGGTGGGTGGCTATCCCGTTTATCACCTGGAGCCCAAAACTCGTTGCTTTCTTTAAATCAAGGTTTGGCGGAAACCCGATGCCATCGTCGCTGACAGACAACCGGAACTCTTTCTTCTGATCCTGGCTCTGGGAAAGTGTCACCATGATATGGCCCTTCCTCCCGTTCGGGAATGCATGCTTGAGGCAGTTGGAGATGAGCTCGTTTGCCATCAGCCCGCAGGGGATGGCAAGATCGAGGCTTAAATAGGTCACGTTGAGCCGGGTATCGATGACAATGTCGTCCCGGCTCCTGCCATAGGATTCAAGGAGATATGTGATCAGTTCGTTGAGATACTTGGAGAAGTTGATGTGCGCGTAATCGTTCGAACGGTACAGGATCTCGTGGATGAGCGCCATCGTCCGGATCCGGTTCTGGCTCTCGAAAAAGAGCCCGCGAATCCTGGGATCCTGGATCTGAGCGGCCTGCAGTTCGATGAGCCCGGAAATTACCTGCATGTTGTTCTTGACCCGGTGGTGAACCTCGCGGAGCAGGATCTCCTTCTCTTTTACCGAACGCTGCAGGTTCACCTCGGCCTTCTTCCGGTCACTGATATCGGTGATATTGAGGACAAGCCTCCCGTCAGGAACCTGCGAACCCGAGACAAGCACCGGCATCCGGTTCCCGTCCTGCCGGGTAAGGGCGGATTCGGTGTTCCTGATGCGTTCACCATTCTGGATGAGATCCGTAAAGTCGGGGGATGTGCCAAAATCAGGGAGGAATTTTGAAATCGGTGTTCCCTTCAGGTCTTCGGACCGGGATCCGATCATCGCAAGTCCCCGGGTATTGATCTCGACAATGGCACCGTTTTCCCGGCGGGGATCGACGATAAAGATGCCGGACTCCGAATGGTTGAAGATCTCCCGGTATCGGGCTTCCTGGGCAATCAGGCTCTCGGACAGGGTGGCGATGATAAGCGTAATGGCAACCAGCACGTAGAAACTTGCCGTTGCAGTCGTGTACGTCAGGCTAAGGGTCGAAGGGTAGCTGTAAAGATAGACAATTGCGATGTTGACGCCGCCGATGGCCATTGCGAAGTACACTGCCTTCCTCGGGAACCAGTAAGCGGCAACAAAGATCGGGATGTAAAAGATGAGGGGGGTGATGATCATGACATCCTTCAACAACCCGATGAAGATGACCCCGAATGCAAAGATCAGGGTGAGCGCGATGATCGCGATCTTGACTTCGCGGCTTACAGTAATATCCCCCCAGAAGTTCCCGGTCAATCCATACACTCCTGCACTGCGGCATCCTCCATGGTATCTTTATCCACCCGGCAGGATTCCGTCAATAATCCTGTTGGAAGTAATTGTTAAAAATAATGTCCTCTGCATGAATCTCCAGCCCGGACCCCGGAAAAGCCGGATTTTCCCTTCTTTTCCCTTCTTTTAGGAAAACTATTTTTGCAAACACATAAATGAAGTGTAAGGATTTTGAGACGTCATGAAACAGACCATCCTGATCGTTGAAGACGATTTTATCGTTGCGCGGATGCTGGAGCGGACATTGATCGACCTGGGTTACGAGGTCGCCGGCATGGCATCGACAGGTCAGGATGCAATCGACATGACAGGAAAATTCCATCCTTCCCTTGTCCTTCTCGACATACGGCTCTGGGGGGATATGGATGGAATTGAGGCGGCCCGTACGATCCATGAGCGCTACCATATCCCGGTTGTCTACCTCACGGCCTATTCCGACAACGCCACATTCAGCCGGGCAATCGGGACGTCCCTGTACGGGTATCTCATCAAGCCGGTCACCCACAACGCCCTGCAGACAACGATTGAAATTGCGCTTGAAAAGTTCCGAATCGAGGAATCGCTGCGGCAGGCAAACCGGAAACTGAACCTTCTCTCATCGATAACACGCCATGATATCCTGAATACCCTGACCGGCCTGATTGGCGCCGTCGATCTCGCGAAGATGACCGCAAAAGACCCATCGTTCATCGGGCACCTTGAGAAGGAGAGCGGTCTTCTGGACCTGATCCACCGGCAGATAGAATTTACAAGGGACTACGAGGATCTTGGTGCTGATGCGCCGGTCTGGCAGGATGTCCCGGCGGTGATCGATGCAACCGGGCGCGGGGTGCTCCCAAAGGGTGTGACGTTCGAATCAACCGTAAAGAACATCCAGGTTTTTGCCGATCCGCTCTTTGAAAAGGTGATCTATAATCTTATAGACAATGCACTCCGGCATGGCGGGAACGTGACATCCATCCGGTTCACCGCAGAAGATCGCGGTTCCTTCCTGTCCCTTGTCTGCGAAGACAACGGCATCGGGATTCCGGCCAACGAGAAAGAGAAGGTCTTCGAGCGGGGGATCGGGCATAACACCGGGCTCGGGCTTTTCCTTGTCCGCGAGATCCTCGGAATCACCGGATCTTCCATCGTTGAGAACGGCATCCCGGGTAAGGGTGCGAGGTTTGAGATCCGCATCCCCTCCGGGATGTACCGTGACACCCGCGGCAAAACCGCGGGAAACGGAACGCCCCTTCCCGAACCCGGGAAAAAGGAACAGCCGGTTTTGTAACCGGGCGCCCCGGATTTCGGTCTGCCACCTCATGGCTGAACAGGCGCTGTATTTTCCACGGCGAGAGCCTGCGCCGTCCCGGTTTACTCAAGATCCGGCAGGTCCAGTCTCTTTCCGGTCTCGGCAAGAACCGCGGATACAATCTCCTCTTTCCGGGTTACATCGGCAATCCAGAACCGGATGCTGAGGGATATGGCAACATGGCTGATGCTGGTCGCAAGAACCCGGGGCGTAAGGTGTTCCGGGTGGATGCGCTTTCCGGTATAACCCTGGAAGAAATACGACGACCGGATGCCCGGCTCCTGAACGGATGAATCCGCCTGAGATGCCTGGGGCAGGATACCGGGCATTGTGGCAAGGACTGCAAGGATCGTCTTCTGTGCCCGCTCAAATGGGATCGAGAGGGGGAGCGAGATCTCCGTTGCAACCTCGATATACCCGGACTTTGAATAATTCACGATCTTCGACGAAAGAAGAGTCGCGTTGGGGATTGAGAGGGCCCTGCCGTCCCGGTCCTCGATAACGGTCCGGGTGAGGGTGAGATCCCTGACCCGGGCGATTCCCGTGGCAGGATCCCCACCAAGCTCGATCCAGTCGTCGAGCCGGATCGTGCGGTTGACGGTAATGAGGAGACCGGCAAAGAGGTTGGAGATGATCTGCTGCGAGGCAAACGCGAGCGCGATCGAGATGATCCCAAGGGATGCAAGCGTCGCTTTCAGGTCGAATCCCAGGATAAAGAGATCCGCTGCGTACAGCAGGACGATGAAGATCAGGTATCCCATGAACCGTGCAGCCCAGCGGGCAGAAGCCCGTGAGGTGTACCGGAGCAGGAACGCTTTTGAAGCCCTGTACCCGTAGTATGCGATCAGGGTAACGACGGCGAGAGCAAGGAAGAAACCAACGATGCTCGCTAAGGGAATGCTGCCGATCGCTTCCTCCAGGTCAGTCATACTGTATCATATCCATACCGGACCTCAAAATAGGTTCCGGGCTTTCGAGGAATAAAAAACCGTACCGGGCGAGGGTTTTGGTTTCGGGGAACAATCCTGCAAATCCGAAAAAAGTCAGATGTTTCCCGCACCCTGCTGCGGAGAGCCCGGAACAAACACCTGCTCCAAAAGATCCTTCCGGAAACCGGAAGGCACCACTCCTGTCCGTGCGTAGGTGTATAGAACGACGACAAAGATGCCCTGGAGGGCAGAGGCGGTGATGGCAAGGAGAACAACGAGCAGGATGAAGAGGGCAAGAGCTGCAATAAAGACGGTTGCATTGCCAAGGAAAAGGGTGGCAAATACACCGGCAAGGCCGATGAGGCCGGCAACAACAAAGACAAGCCCGATCGAGACGCTGCCGACAACCGTCTCCCCCCAGGTCTTCTTAAAAAGGCTGAACGATTCCTTCACCGCGTCAACCACGCCTTTCTCCTCAAAGACCAGCACCGGCACGACAAAGAACGTCACAAGGCTCCAGGCACCTCCCACGATGGCAACGGCGATCTGCCCGAAAAATCCCGCCCGGTCCTCGATTGTTCTTAAGATGAGCCCGACCGTTGCGGCAACTGCCGCCCATGCAAGGATCGACGAGAGGTGCCGGAACGCATTGGCAACTCCCTCCCCTACGGATGATTCTTTTCCCTGCAGCCGTGCGTTTACGCAGGTGATCAGTCCCACGTTGAAGAAGATCACAACGGCATAACTGGCAAGGTAGAAGAGGAAGACAAGGAGGATTGAAACGGGGGTACCGGTGACGATTCCCCCGCTGAAGCCGGCAAGCAGGAACGGCAGGATGAACGTAGCAACTACAAGGATGGTCACGAGCCCCGAGAGTAACGGAAAGGCGAGCAGTTTTTTATCCTGCATGAGGATCCCAAGGCTTGCACGCACAAGTTCCAGACTCCGGGAAATACGATCGAACATGAGAGAATTTTTGGATCTGCCGGTACATGAACCTGATGAATTCACATTGCAGATAATATTCCTCAAAAGATAGTTTGAAGTGATCCGGTTCACGAGAATGAACCGTATGCAGCAGGTTGTTGGCACCAAGAAGATGGAGAACGGGATTGTCGTGTTCTGGCTCGATGGAGATGACCGGAAATGGGACTCGTTCAATTACGAGGAACTGATCGGCATGAAGATCAATGCCCTGGATCTCCTCGATCGCCCGGCGTCATACCAGATCGATTCCAAGGGGCACAAGCTGGTTGTGAAAAAATAACCCGGAATCCAAGGTCTTTTTACCGGGTACCTGCTTTTTACCATGTGAATCCAGAGACAAACCGGTTCTTACAGAACCCTTCAAAAAGCATAATACTACCACCCGGTTCCCGGCTGCACGACAGATATCTGCCGGACATCCGTTTTACCAGTTTTTCATATGCAAACCGGTAAAAGGTCTGCACCTGTGAATTGCGAGATCAGACAGGTCGGAATTTCCGGTTTTTCCAGTGGAAATAAAGGGGTATAAAAGTATTATGAATTTGCCGGATTTGTTATCTGACCCTGAATTTTGATTGGAATATACAAATTTCGTCCGTCATCAAACGAAAATTCCCCAATAATAATGAAATGATCTGATTAACCATATAAACTATATACGAGTTTATAGAAAGAGGGGGTCGATGATTGTAATTCAAAGATTGCAGGTAGTCGGTAACTGTGAAGAGATGGTCGGCCAGTCATCACGGAATGTTGAAGGAAACCTTACAAGAAGATCATGATCGGGGGAATTACGAACTGAATTCGATGGATACGGTTTTGTGCAAAATGTAATAGTTTAAATGATTTGTGCGCATATGAGTAATTATCGTACGACTACCGTACGATTGGTGAATACATGCCAGAAGACAAATGCCAACCCTTACCTGAAAGTTCAGAAACCGAAGACGAATCCTCCATCCCGCACACCTGTGCATGTGGAGAACAACACCGCCACCGCCCAGGCAGCCGCAGTCACCGGGATGAATGCACGTCCCCCTTGAAATTTGGCGATACATGCTGCTGCGGGTCCGGGAAGGCTGTAGAAGAAGCGCATCACCGCTGCAGCCACGGGCCCCGGTGTCACTAACCGCCAGCATCCCCTTTTTATCTGTAGCCGGAGGAGACGGTAATGACCTGTTATCCTGATGTTCCCGAACTGCTCGAACGGTACATAGAGGCGTCAGGTTCGACCGAATGCTGGGTCACGGTCAGGGAACTCCGTGAATATTTCCAGCTGGACCCGTCTGCAGGTCCGGCATTCTCAGGATTTCTCCGGAAGATCCATTACGCTCCGTTCTTCTCATTTCAGTACAAAGTAACCCGCATGGAAAAAATCCGGGACACTGAACCGCCTTACCGTGTTATCAGGAAATATCTTATACAGAAACGGCCGACACAGAAATCTGCAGAGTCCCGGATCTGATAATATTGCTCTTTTGTAAATCCGGTAACTATGTTATACTATTCCGGACATAGTATATTCCGGAGTGCCTGATGACCGCGGAAGATTTGGATGCAGCTTCGGCGTGCCCCCGCAGGGGGAGACCACGGGTCAGGCGCATGATTGCCAGTACGTCAGAATGCCGTTGTTACAAACCCTGCTGCCAGGAGATGGAAGGGCAGGGGATCCTGCTCCAGCCGGAAGAGATTGAGCTGATACGGCTCATAGATCTCGAAGGCCTTGAGCAGGAAGAAGCGGCAGAACGGCTCGGTGTCTCCCGCAAGACAGCATGGCGCGATCTCCATGAAGCCCGCCGGAAAATTGCCGATGCACTCGTGAACGGGAAAGGCATTACCATGGCCGGCTGCACAAAAGTAGCCGAAGGCCGATGCCCGAAGTGCCCGCGGAAAAAGTCCGCTGAATAACCCGGACACGCTCTCCTGAACATGCCGGTAAAACGCCGGTTTGATTTTACCAGGTATCTCCTCGCAGCCACGAGATATCCGGCATCTTTTTTCACAAGCCTGCCATTGATTCGATCCCTAAATCTTTATGCCCATATGTGTAATAATTCAGGGAAAGCATTGATGAGGGTTGTATATGCCGGATTATGATGGAACCGGACCATTGAAACGGGGTCGGGCAATAGGGCGGGGGCTTGGGCCATGCAAGCGAAACCCTGACGGCTGCACGCAAAAAGCCAGGAACCAGGAATCGCAGATTCAGGGCGGGACTTCTGAAAGATGATCCTGTATCAAAGGAGCAGATTATGACAAAATCTTTTATAAGCGTGCATGACCTCTGCATGGATTTCGGTGACACGCAGGTCTTAAACGGGGTTTCTTTCGAGATCCCGGAAGGTGAGATCCTCGGTGTCATCGGCAGGAGCGGTGCCGGAAAGAGCGTTCTTATGCATCTCCTCCGGGGTATTGAACAACCTCCGACCAAAGGTTCCATCATCTACCATATGGCGGCATGTAACCGGTGCACGTTCATGGACGTGAAGAGCCGGGCCGGGAGCCAGTGTCCTGAGTGCGGGGGAGAACTCGTTGCGGTTGATGTCGATCTCTGGGATCCAGGCTCCGACGGTATGAAATCCCGTGTCATGAACCGGACCGCCATCATGTTCCAGCGCACGTTTGCTCTCTATGGTGACGACCGGGTTATCGAGAACGTGCTGCATGCGCTCGATGACATCCGTTATCCCCAGGATCTCGCAATAGCCCGGGCCGCCGATCTCATCGATCAGGTAAAACTCTCGCACCGGATGATGCACATCGCACGCGATCTCTCCGGCGGCGAAAAACAGCGGGTCGTGCTTGCGAGGCAGCTCGCCAAGAACCCGGCAATGCTCTTTGCCGACGAGCCTACAGGTACGCTCGATCCCGAAACAGCAAAGATTGTCCATGGGATGCTGACCGGGGTTGCGAAGCGGAACACCATGGGGATGGTCGTTACATCGCACTTCCCGCAGGTGATCGAGGATATGGCGCACCGTGCAATGCTGCTTGTCGATGGTGAGATCGCATCCATCGGTTCACCAAAAACGGTCATCCGGTCGTTTGCCAAAGATTACCACGAGGTCGAAGATGCAACGCCTGTGGAACATGGGGAGAAGATCCTCGCGGCCCGCGATGTAACCAAGCGGTACATTTCAGTTGACCGTGGCGTCGTCAAAGCCGTGAATGCGGTCACGTTCGATGTCGCAAAAAAGGAGATCTTCGGCATTATCGGCAGGAGCGGGGCTGGCAAGACGACACTCTCCCAGATCATTGCCGGCATCATCGAACCTACAAGTGGCGAGATGAATATCCTGGTTGGCGAAGACTGGGTGGACATGACAAAGCCCGGCATTAACGAGCGGGGCCGGGCCAAGGAGTATATCGGGCTCCTGCACCAGGAATACGATCTCTTCCCGCACCGGACCGTGCTTGACAACCTCACCGATTCTATCGGGCTTGAGTTTCCCAAGGAACTCGCGATGCGAAAGGCGATCGTAACGCTCCGGATGGCAGGATTTACTGACGAAAGGGCGCGGGAGATCCTGAACCGGTTCCCCGGGGAACTCTCGGACGGGGAGAGGCACCGGGTCGCGCTCGCACAGGTTCTCATCCGTGAGCCGCGCCTCGTTGTCCTTGATGAACCGACCGGTACCATGGATCCGATCACCAAGCAGGACGTGAAGCATTCGATCCTGAATGCCCGGGACGAGATGGACGAGACGTTCATCATCGTCTCGCACGATATGGATTTCGTCCATGATATCTGTGACCGGCTGGCAATCATGCGGGGCGGCAGGATCCTCGATATCGGACCAACCGCACAGATCCTCGCGCACGTGACAGATGAGGAGAGGGCAGCCTGAATCGTTTCCCTGTGAGAATCCGCTGAATAATGATAACCCGAAGGAAATATTCCTGAACCTGGCTCATTTTTTTCTTCCGTTGAATTCCCGGAGTGATCACCTCTTCTTCCGTATGGATGACAGGAATCCGGTGTCTTCTGGGTCCTGCCGGCAATTAAAAATTACGTCACCTGCATCACGAAGGGACTGTCCCTTCCTTTACCCATCACGAATCCGGCAACCCGCTAATGAAAAGCTGAAAAAATCAGAACCCTGCAGGATCGACCGCATCCCACCGGGCCTTTGCCTTTTGCAGGAACAGCCATGACGGTACCGCGAGGACTACCGACGAAAGTGCATAGTACCCGCCCGCAAACGATACCGCAGTGAATACTGTAAGCACGATCCCGACGAGGACGAGATAGGTCGCAAGCACCTTCACGTCATAGACGAGCACGCTTGGCGAGAGCCCGGAGAGCCACGCCATAACCGTAACCGCGTAGAACGAGACCGCAAGGCAGAGTACCACCGCGGGAAGGGCATAGGCAGCTTCCCCGGCAAAGACTGCAACGATCGCGATGAAGATCGCCGGGACCAGCTGGAGGATTGCAAAGGTCGTCAGCTTGCTTTCGATCAGCGTACTGACGGCAACAGGCAGGCAGGCGTACGGCCCGAAGTTATCGAACATCGTGACCCAGGTGTACATCGTGGATGCAATTACGCCGGTCGTGATCGCGAATATAAAGAGCAGGCCGTGAGGCGGGAAGTACGGTCCGAGCAGCGCGAGGAAGAACCAGATGATACAGAGAGGGAGGAGGAACGAGAAGATGGTCTGGCCGACAAGGCTCCCGCTCCGTTGAAGGTCAAGCGTGTCCTTTGCGGCAAGCGGGGGGTTGGGGAGGAACGAGAGCCGCTTTACGAGAGATGCAAATGCATTCCGGTATTTTTTCTCGGACCCGACAGATTCGGGATTGAACAGGGCGATGGCGATCCCAAAGAGCAACGCGAGCACCATACAGGAGAGCAGGAAATTCGTCCACGAAAACGCGTGGTTGAGGAGGAGCGGCGGAAAGAAAAGCGCCGGGTTTTCTCCGGTGAAGATGCTCATGCCAGCCCACCCGGCAATAAAAATTGCGAGGGAAACGAAAAGAGCCGTTTTCGACCGGGCATAGATGGTCGAGAGGATGAAGATCCCGCAGAGCCCGAAGAGGAATGCAAGTGTTAACGTGAGGGGCAGAAGAAGTGCATCGGTTACCGGGACACCGATGAAGGGCGAGGCGAGGATATACCCGGAACCGAAGGGCAGGACCCAGAGGAAGAAGTAGTAGACCGTGTCTTTTACGACGAAATTGGTAAAGATGAACTGTTCGGAGAGCGGGAGGCTCCGGGCAGAGTAGGCGAGCAGGCTTGCCTGCCCGAACCGCCGGTTCATCACCTCGTTGCCAAGGAGCCCGAATCCCCCGACCATGATCCCGAGCATCAGGTAGCTTGCGTGGACGATTACAGTAAGATTCCCCGCGGGAAGGTTCGAGCGCATCAGCGGGAGGAGGAACGCACCCATGAACGCGATCCCGAAGATCATGACCGGGAAAAGCGCGAACGAGAGGCTCCCGAACATCGTGGAATGGACCCGCCATTCCTCCTTCATCATGGCATGAAAGAGTTCAGGCATGGCGATCCTTCCGGACAAGCGAGAGGAAGAACGAGGAGAGGTGCTCGTTTCCTGCGACGATCTCCGCAACCGGGCCGGTATGAAGGAGCGATCCCTTGTGGAGGATGGCAATTCCGGAGCAGATCTCCTCGGCAACTTCGAGGATATGGGTCGAGATGAAGATCGTCCTGCCTTTCTTCACATAACCGACAAGATACTCTTTGACAAGATCCTGCATGATCGGGTCGAAGTTGATGAGCGGCTCATCGATGAGCGCGAGCGCCGGCTCGTGGATGAATGCCTGTGTGAACATCAGCTTCTGCCGGGTGCCACGGGAGAGATCCTTGCAGAGCACGTCCTTCTTGTCGGCAAAGTCGAGGAAATCGAACCACCAGTCCGCCTTCTTCCCGATATCCGGGATCTTCCGGACCGCGGCAA